>JAOZPW010000285.1 GCA_029932545.1 Thermoanaerobaculales bacterium
TGCCCACGCTGGTCGCTTCGCGACCTCCACGGCTTCGCCGTGACCGCCCTCCGGGCGGTGCGCGATGTCCCTACTGCCGTTTGCCGAGGACGGTCGTTCCGTCTCCTACTTTGTTATCGACAATTGAGGCGTAGGCATAGACTGCACCGCCCTCGGACGAAACCGTTACATAGGCGATCGCCTCTCGGAAATTGTCGTTCAACCCCATGTCCCGGAAGACTTTGTTGACCTGGAATTGTCCGAATGCCGGTACAGAATACTGTTTTGACGCCAAGAAGAACAGGGACGCCCCGTCGGTGTCGAACAACACCACCGTCACTTCGGCATCGCTGCCCTCAAACTCGGCAAATCCCATGTTGCAGCGGAATTTGTTGGTCTGTTTCAAGCTATCGAGCAACCAGACTTCGCCTGGGCGAGCCATATCGCCGTCAGCCAGGCCTGGAATTGCCTGTCCAACTGTGCTTTCGTCCGGCAGCACATTGTAGGTCCGGGAATTGACCACCAGGCCCTTTTGAGCGTAGACGTGCATGCTGCCGGCGCCGTTTACGGCTTCGGGGAAGACTTCCTCGATGACGTCCTCACTGAAGAATAACTCGCCGCCAGAGAGTTCCCTTGTGGCGGTCTGCATGTCGCCATCGGAGGGTACGTAGCGCAACTCCAGTACCTGATCGGTCTCTTCAGTGTTGAGGATTGAGACTTCGGATCGCCATACGGTGTCGTTGCTGCCCGGTGTCCGTGCGACTACGGCTACCAGAAAATGGGATTCGTCATCTTCACCGTCGGCCTTGTCTTGTGGCCCAGCACCGGTTTGAAGGGAGTGGACTGCGTCCAGACTGGTGGCATCGCCTGTTATTTGGTCGATGACCGAAGCCATGGCGGCAATTTTGCCCCCACTGGTTACGGACAGCACCGCGTATCCTGCTTCCAGGCTTGTGACACCAAGGTTGGTAATCGGCTTCTGCCATTTGGTCTTGGATGGGACATTGATGGAACCGCTGGTGACCAGGGCTCCGGTTGCGTCAAAGATCTTGGCTTCAACCGTGGCGTCGTGTCCACTGACCTCTTGGAGGAGGAAATTGGTCCGGAATCGGTCGGTTTGTTTGAGACCGATGATGTAGACCGAGCCGTCATCCTCGCCAAGGACGTCGTTCTTCGTTATGCCACCGATGCCCTGGCCAAAGGTGCCCTCTCCGGTTTTGTTGAAGGTTCGGGTATTGGCAATCACCGGCCGGTTGGCATCGATCCAAAGACTTCCGCTGGCGTGGACCCCAAAGAGCTCCGCGACAATGTTGTCGAAATGGATGGCGGAGCGGGGCGGGATTGTGGCCGGGCCGGCAACCCGTGGGCCGGCCGGCGCGTTGTCCGCAACGAATTCGACAACGACCTGAGCGTCCTCTTTGCCGGGATTGATGATCGAGCCTTCGGTCACCCAATAGGTGTCGTTGGCGCCATGGATGCCGCCGACCGCAGCCGGAACCATCAAGTTGGTATTTTTGCGGCCGCTTCTGCCGGTCCCCTCAAGGTCGTCCATGCAGTCCTGAGGACACGACCACGAATTTTCGCCGGGTTCACAGATTTCGTTGCCGCAGGTAGCTCCTGCGGCGGCGACGGTGATCGTCTTGGTGATCGCCGATTGACCATTGGGGTTGGTGATCGCCAACTCGACGAGGTGCTCGCCTGGGGTTCCAAAGACGTGTGTCGCGTGCTGGGAACTGGACGTCGACCCGTCGTCGAAGGTCCAGGCCCAATTTTCAGGAGGTCCGATGGAGATGTCGACACAGCGAACCGGTTGGCCGGTCTTCGGCTCGGCCGGCCACCAGCTGAAGTTCGCTTCGGGCGTCGAAGGACAACGGCCGTCTTGACTGACCCGAACGGGGGTCGAGAATGGGCCGACCTCGGCACCGTCTTCGAGTCGGATCCATGCACGTACAGGCTT
This sequence comes from Thermoanaerobaculales bacterium, assembly GCA_029932545.1. Lineage (GTDB taxonomy): Bacteria > Acidobacteriota > Thermoanaerobaculia > Thermoanaerobaculales > Sulfomarinibacteraceae > DAOWGJ01. Next base: position 1,937 of record JAOZPW010000285.1, read on the forward strand.
GAGCCCGGGTGTGGCAAAGCTGTAGTTGGCAGTCAGGCAGTTGTCCATATCATTCGGGATACATGTGGTTTGGCCTGGGTTGCCATCACATCCCATACCACCGAAGGCCCATTGCACGCCCTCGACATTTTCGACCCCGCCTATGTGGAAGAAGATGGTCTCTCCGATGTCAGGAGCTGCATTGGAGACTGCCAATGAAATATCCAGATCAGGAGGCAGAACGAGGATCTCGTGCTCTGCTGCCGCCAGGATGTCTCCGTCAGTATTGGAGACCCAAAGTTGAACCAGATAGGTTCCCGGATGCCGGTAGATGTGCTCGGGATCTTCGATGTGGTTGGTTTCACTGTCTCCAAAGGCCCATAGCCGGCTGCCGATGGGTTCGCTAATTTCATCAAGGTCTTCGGTGAATTGGACCGGCTCCAGGGCACGAGGTTCGTGCGGATCCCAGGTAAAGTCGATTTCTTCACCTGGCATGACGTGGATGGTACGTGTTCGGGTATCGGTACTGAGAGCTTTCTTGTCGCCACGTTCGATGGTCAAACTGATGGTGTACTGCCCCGGCGCCTGATAGGCGTGGGCGGGATGTTGGGTCTGTGACGTCGAACCGTCGTCAAAATCCCAGTACCACGAAGTCGGGCGGCCTCGAGAAACATCGGTGAACTCAGCCATTTCCCCGGCCTTCGGTGTCAGGGGAATCCAGAAAAAGTCAGCCTCAAGGGGTGAGGCGCCGATGATGATCGTGTGGGTCGTCGAACGGAGAATTGTACCTTCCGGGTTGAACGCGACCGTCAGAGTGACATCGAAGGCGCCGGGTTCGTCAAACCAGTGGACTGGGTGTTGTTGCCGTGAGGTTCCGCCGTCTCCGAACTGCCAATGCCATGTCATGGGATCATCCTGGGATTGATCGAAGAACTTGACCGCCTGGCCGGCGTGAGGTTCGTCGGGTTCCCAGGTGAAATCAGCCAGATAAGGATCGTCACCGACGTACAGTTCCTGTGTTATTTCGTCGGAAGCACCGGTCGAGTCGGTGACGGCGAGGGCCACGTTGTAGGTTCCTGTATCGGAGTAGCTGTGAATTGGGGATTGTTGGGAACTGCCTGAACCATCGCCGAAGTTCCACTCCCACACGACGGGTTCGCCCTCCGAAAGATCGAGAAACTCGACTCCGCCACCGACGAATGGATCATCCGGCCACCATTCAAAATTGGCGATCAGGGGAGGGGGCAAGACCGTAACGATTCTCTCGGCGGTCGAGGTAACGTTCGGATCTTCAGACCTGGAGACCGTCAGTGTGACCGTGAATGCTCCGGCAGTCTCGAAAATATGTACGGGATTTTGTTCGTCACTGGTATTGCCGTCTCCGAACTGCCAGATCCAGAGATCGGGATCTCCAGTCGATGAGTCGGAGAACCAGACTTCTTCGCCCACCTCCGGTTCGAAGGGTTCCCACATGAAGACTGCGGTCATCTCATCGTCGGAGACTGTTACCCATTGTTCGATCTCGGCTGGATCTCCCCCGGAACGCGAGATTGTCAGGGTGACAGGATAGTCCCCCGGTTGATCCCATGCGTGGGTCGGATTCTGTTCCTCGCTGGTGAAGCCGTCTCCGAAGTTCCAGAACCAGGTGTCCGGATCGCCACTCGAACAGTCGGAAAATACAACGGTTTCACCAACGCCTGGAGATTCCGGATCCCAACCAAAGTTGGCAGTCAGCGGTTCCAAAACGAAAATTGCGTGCTGGATCGAACCGCTTGCGCCATCGGAGGACCGGTAGACATCCAGGATGACGAGGTGCTCGCCCGGAGTTTCAAAAGAGTGAACCGGGTTTGGATCGTCGCTGTCGGAGCCGTCGCCAAAGTCCCAATGCCAATCATCCGGCCCACCAACCACGTCGGGGAGAAAAGAAACCTCTTCCCCTACCAGAGGTTCCAGCGGTAGCCAGGAGAAATCCACGGACAGGGGAACTTCGCCGATAGTGACCACGTAGTTTTTCGTTGACTGTTCACTATCCGAGGTTCGGGTGGCTGTGAGAGAGACCGTCCATTCGCCGGCGTTGTCAAAAACGTGGATTGGGTCTTGCAGCTCTGAGGTCTGACCGTCGCCGAAATCCCAGGACCACTGATCAGCCCCGCCGGTTGTCGAATCCCAGAAATGGACCGGCTCGCCGACCATCGGGTTGCCCGGTTCCCAATAGAAATCCGCGAGAAGCTCGTCGAAATCACAGGTCTGAACTTCGACGTCATCGACGTGCCACAGGGTTCCATTTTCAGTATTCGTGGTTCCCGTACTCATCATCTCGAAAAAGATCTGGTGGCTTCCGCCGTCGGCATATTGGTTAATCTCGGTCTCCTCGAAGATCCACTGATCCAGCGGCCCGATGCCCGGGTAGGGTTGGTCCAACCAGACGATATTGCCGTCAATGTACAGGGCAAGGATGTCCTCGTTATTCTCACTCGCAAAGGGCCGGGTCCACCAGAAACTGATGGTTGCCGCTCCGGTACCCAACATGATGTCCTGCGCCAACCATGCGGACTCCGGCACGGGCCATTCCGTACCGAAGGAGGCGTACCATGCCCCGGTGTGGGCTGTGGCGACATCCTGCATGATGACCTCCCCGGCGTACTCCGAGTACTCGTTCCAGACGGCATTGGGACTCCCGAGTTCGAAGCCGCCGTCTGCAACTGCATCCCACCAGGTTTCTGCCATCAGAGGGGGTGGCTGAACCGCCATGACAATGGCAAGAACAAGGAAGGTCGTCAGGAGGGTAGTTGTTTTCCTCATCATTCACCTCGGCAATATGGGTCGCTCTATAAAGAATAACATCTCGCGATGCTCGCTGAGGCCCCGCAACGAAAGGCGCTGG
>JAOZPW010000286.1 GCA_029932545.1 Thermoanaerobaculales bacterium
AGCCGCATGACCAGCATCGTCCAGATTTCAGTCCAGGGCGCCAAGAGAAAGAAGAGACCGGCATAGGCCAGATAGGTCGCATACATCAGCACCAGGAGGAATCGGGCGTAGGGCACAGCGCGCATTGTAGCTAAGATTGTAGGTGAGTGTTGTCAGCCTCCGGGCATTTATCGAGATCTGGTATTTTGGACGCCATGGCAGTCAGAATTTTATGGGCTTCACCCTTGCCTCCCATTCGATCGGGTGTCAGTGATTACGCGGTCGAGATTTTGGGTCCGCTCAGCCGGATGGCCGAGGTCAGGATCCTGACACCGCCGGATTCAGAAGGAGTTCCGGACCTTCCTCCTGACCTTTCTCAACTCCTGGTGTCCCTTGGTACCACGCCGGAACCCGACGAAATAACCGTAGCTCATTTCGGAAATAACCCATACCACCGCTGGATTCTTAATGGGTGTCGCAAATCTCGCACAGTCGCTGTTGTGCATGACCTGGTGCTCCATCATCTCCTGGTACACGACTCTCTGGACTCCGGCGGGAAACCTGATGCTTTCACTGCAGCCATGCAGACTGCACACGGGAAATCAGGAGTGGCGATAGCTGAGGCACGTGCTTTCGGGTTGACCGGCAACCTGGACCCCTTCCTTTTCCCGGCTCTCAAGGCGCTTCTCGGAGAAACTGAGGCCCTGATCACTCACTCGGAAATCGGTCGTTCCCGGCTGGAACAAGAATTCCCCGGGCGGCCGGTGTTGCAAATGGGGCTCCCGGTGGCCGATCCGGGCCCAGTGGACCGCTTGAAGATCAGGGAAAAGCTGGGAATCTCCGACGGTGAAATCTTAATGATGCATCTGGGTTTTCTGACCCCGGAAAAGGGCGTTGGCGCCATTATCGGGGGATTGGCGGCCGCCCGTTCAGCGGGAGTCAACGCGCGACTGGTGTTGGTGGGGGAGGATACCGGGGATGCTGAATTGAAGAATGCCGCCGAGAATCTAGGCATCGCAGCAGCCGTGACATCAACAGGTTGGCTGCCCTGGGACGAGATGGTCACAGCCCCGGCAGCAGCCGATGTCGGGGTTGTTTTGCGGGTTCCGTCGGCAGGCGAGACGTCCGCAGCGGTTGTTCGTTTCCTGGCATGCGGGACACCGGTAGCCGTCATTGCACGGAGGCAGTTTCTGGAGTGGCCGGAAGAAGTGGCGCCCAGAATCACACCCGGTCCATCGACAACGGCCGAGATCGCACGTCTCCTGATCCGGATTTCGAAGGATGGTGATTGGCAGACCCGGAGACCCAATGCCAGGGCGGTCTATGAGAACGGGCACACTCCCGAGCAGGCAGCCAAGGCAATGGTGGATTTCTTACGAACTCTCAACTGAGCCTCTTGGTTCCGCCTCCGCCAAGTTGGCTGACGACTTTCCGGTCAATCCGCGATTGCCTTGGTGTGTTTGGCCTGAATTTGGAGGCTCACTGCAGCCAGGGCGGCTTTGGCATGGCTGAGGTTACTTTCGATGACGGTATCGGCGGGCGCCATCTCGCTGGCCTGAGTCAATACATCGACCGCCTCTTGATACCGTTCCAGCCGATAGAGGGTTCCCGCCAACAAATTGAGAACCATTGGCTCTCCGGACCTCTCACGGGTCAAGGGCGCCATGACGGAAAGGGCCTGATCCGCCTGACCTCGCTTGAGTAGAAGCATGGACTTGAGAATGTCGCCGTCACCCTGGGGCCCGGGACCTACCCTTTCCAGCAGACGTTCAGCCTCCGAGAGATTGCCTTGCTTGATCTGACACAAGACCAGAGCTCGTTGCACGTCGGCACCGTTGAAACCCTGTTCGATCGCAGTTCGTAACAGCGGTTCTGCGTCAAAATACCTATCGAGCGCAAGCAGAGCCTGGCCGGTACGGCCCTGGACCGCAGGATCCTCTCTCAAGAGGTTTGCGGCAGCGGTAAAGGCCGCCAAGGCCTGTTCGGCTTCACCTGCTCTCAGCAAGAGCTCACCGTAGGCCAACTGAACTTCAGCCAAGAGTGGGTTTTCTTCCAACGCTCGAGCCAGGGCGTCTTCGGCCTGATCGAGATTTCCGAGATTCGCGTCCAACAACCCCAGTGCAGCCCATGCCCGATCAGATTGTGGAAACTGCTGCGTCAACTGCCTGAAAATATCGCGGGCCGCCGAAGCGTCGCCCTTGGACAAATAGACCTCTCCCAGCCGCAGCTTGAGGCTGATGTTCTCCGGTTGCAGACCCAGAGCAGATTTGAGCGCAAATTCCGCCTCTTGCCAATGCTGTTCTTGCTGGGCGGCCTCCGCCATCAACTCCAGGGCAGCAACATTGCTGGGTTGGCGAGAAATCGCACTTTTTAAGAGTTCAAGCGCGGTCTCCGAGTCCCCTCGTTCCAACATGCGGTTGGCTCGCAAGATCAGGTCCGGGATCGGAATGGCGCCGATTGCGCCAGGCCCCAACACTCCATCGGTCCTGCCCTGAGCCAGGTTCTGTGCTTCCTCGGTCCTCCCCAACATTGTCAGGAGTTGCACCTTGAGTGGAATCAACCGCCCATCCAACGGATAGGCCGGTAAAAGTCTGTCGATGTCGGCCAAGGCGCCTTCAAGGTCCGATTCCTGAGCAATCCTGGAGTCAACGGCCGCCAAAGTAGCTTCCAGATCCGGCGCCGGTGGCCCGCTGTCGATCTCGCCATCAATAACTCGGCGTCTGGCTCTTTCAAAGAGCTCCATAAATTCCTCGGTGTAATAATCAGGAATCAGGGACAACGCGGGGAACTCGACCAGTGCGGCGTGCAGATGCGTATTGACTTCATCGGTTCGCCCAAGGGCGAATAATGTCCAGCTGATATTGATGTGGAGGCGTGCCCTATGCTCTGCGTCTTCAGTTTCTGAAAGGGCCTTGGTGTAAAGAGTAACGGCCTGGGAAAACGATCCCTGGCGATAGGCCTGAACTGCGGCCTCTTCGCTGGGGGTAGTCTCCTGGGCTGAAACGAGCCCGGCCATCATAAGAATGATGCAGACGAAAACGGCTGTCACGCGCAACTTCATCTTTGGATCTTACGCGGAATTGTGTCACCTGGAAAGCCCGAGTTAAAATCATCAACCTAGGAGGGAATAGTGATGTTGACCAAACGGGTGTTGCTGCTGGTGATCAGCCTTGGAACAGTGATGACTTTAGACTCTGCCGCAGAGGTGCCTGGAAGCGGAGTACTCTCCTCGTGTACCTACAGCATTTCCCTGCCTCGAGGGGGCGAGACCTGGCGCCACGGTACGAGCCAGACAATCTCCTGGACCAAACTGGGAACCTGCAGCAGCAATGTCGAACTCGACTTGTTGAGGGACGGCACGAAGACCCATACGATCGCAACCTCGGTCAGCAACTCGGGGAGCTATCGATGGACTGTTTCATCATCCGCAAATCCGGCCCGTGACTATTCGATCCGGATACGGGACAAGAATGATTTTGACTCCTTCGTCGTATCGAGCAATTTTACAATTACCAACAGCTCGGGGTGTACCCTTGAGGTTACCGAACCCGCGGAGACCCAGACCGTCTACAAGGAAGAGTCCTTCACGATTCAGTGGAACCGTACCGGGAATTGCGGCTCACAGGTTTCACTGGACCTCTTCCGTCATGCCGGTTATGTACTCCAAATTGATGATAATGCCCCCAACAGTGGGGAGTGGGTCGGTGCTATTCCAGGGGAATTTGCTACGGGTTCGGGATACTCGGTCAAGGTAGGCGACCTCGGTGATTCAAGCATCTACGACTATTCCGGCAGCTTCACGATCGCCGATGCTCGGTCCTGTGTCTTTCAGTTCACCAGCCCTTCCGGCCAGGACACCTGGTATACAGACCAGACCTATTCGATACTTTGGTCCTCGAGCGGCAGTTGTTCGTCGGAGGTTGCACTCCATCTTCTGGATGCCGGAGAAGAAATTATGACCATCGACAGCCGCGCGGACAATTCCGGAGAGAAGAGTTGGGATGTTCCCCTCGATATGATGTCGGGACACGACTACACGATTCGGATCCGAGATACTTCAGACGCCGAGTCGGAGGGTTATTCCGAGAAATTCTCAATCGTCGATGCCGCGGGCCCTGCCTTTATCTACTGGATTGACAATGTAGCCCGTCTCGACGGCGCCGCGGGCAGTGTGTGGCGCTCCGATGTCGTGTTGCTCAATCCAGGCGATGAGGATGCGATGGTTGAGCTTTGGCTGTTCGCACCGAATGGCGCCCAAGTACTTGAAAGCACCGTCCGTAACGGCACCGAGGGCGTCTTTGAGGACGTCGTCGGGTTGATCGGCACATCCGGTAAGGGGTGCCTGGGCATTGGCTCGAGTCAGGCGCTGCAGGTCTCGGGCAGAGTCTACAACGAGGTGCCGGACGGTACCTTCGGCCAGTACGTACATGGATGGAACGACGGCAATGGGCTTGCTGCTGAGCAATGGGGGCGGCTGCTCCAGTTGCGCCAGACCGAAGGCCAGTTCCGAACCAATCTAACCGTCACGAATTCAGGAATCTCAAACGCAACCGTACGGGTGGCTCTTTTTGACTCCGCCGGTAACGAACTGCATCAGTACACCATTGATGTCAAAGCCCGAGAACTGTTTCAGGATCTCGAGCCCTTCAAGAAAAGGGCCGGCCGGCCCAATCTCGGTTGGGGTTTTGCTGTTGTCGAGGTTCTCGAGGGCAGTGGACTGTTGGTGTCGGCCTCAGTGATTGACTCTCGTACCAACGACGGCACGACGATTCCGATCATCGTGGCCGCAGAGTAGGGGCCGGAACCAGGAAG
>JAOZPW010000287.1 GCA_029932545.1 Thermoanaerobaculales bacterium
AGGAGCCGTAGATGATGTGGTCGGGCTCTGAGAGCTCGGCCCAAGAACCCGCTGCCGCCAGTAGGATGCATAGGCACACCAGGACGACATGATGCTGTTGGTTATGGGATTTCACGGTTTCCCCCTTGATCCTTTTCATTTTTCTAGGTCCCCGAGTAAGCGTAGGTTTGGAAAAACAATTTGACATCACTGACGCCGTTTCCGTCTCGTTCGCCGCCACCACCGGGAATCTCCTGACCTTCGATGAAGGCATCCAAACCCTCTTCAGGGTCGTAGAGCAGGGTTCCCCCAGGGATGATCAACAGCCATTCGGTGTTCCACACCGATCGGCCGATCAGGCGGCTGTCACTGATAATTTCCGAATCGTCGAAGGGCTCGGAGAAGTGATGAGCCCGGAAACTGGAGAAACGTCTGATCTCACCGAAGGGGCCGCTGAGCATGTCCTCGAGGGGTAGCCACCCTTCGTCCTCGAGGTCGCCGGCTCCAATCGGGAAGGGCACCGGTAGGACCTGGTCGACGACCGTCCACTCACGGGTTTTGAAGTCGTCGTTCGAGGGTGAGCGAAGAATGTCCGCTCCGACCGGGATCAGGTAGACCCTTGGCGTGTTGGAGAGAGGCAGGTCGGCGTAGTCCTGGAACCACGTTCCGACGCCGCGGACGCGGGTCGCGAAGTGGGTCGGATCGTAGGCGCTGTCCCCCGGCCCCAGCGGCCAGCCGAAGAAGTTGAGTCCGAAGGTTACCGTCGTCGACAGCGGAATGACCAGGCCCGATTGCGGTCCGGCGGTTTCGGGTGCGAAGGGCCGGCAGTAGCGTCTGAATTCCTTGACCGTCCACAGATCATCGACCCGGTGTTGTCTCAGTACCTCCCGCCAGGCCTCGTCGTTGTCCTCATCCTCGGGGATGCGGAACAACTCGCGACGCAGCGAGAATCGGTTGGTTTCCGTCTGCGGGTTGTTGAAGCCCATCTGGCCCTTGAGCACCTGGAAGTTCTGTTCCATTCGAGCCATTGGATCAGCCAGGCCGGGTGATCCTCCGGGGACCGGTTCGCCTTCGAGGATCTGCCCGACGCTCCGTTCGCGCACGATGTCGGTCAGAAACTCCTGTCCGGCTGCAGAGTCGGTTCCGAGGAGGTTCGTCTCGTAGTCGTAGGTCGATGCGGCCAAATAGGCGTATCGTGCGGCCATGTTAAAAGTCGACCGGTATTTGGAGAGGGCCTCATTTCTGAAGATACGATAGGCCATGTCCTCGTACCTGTATTCCTGAATGGCCGAAGCGCCGTTGCGGCGGAAACCGATCAGACCTGCCAAAGTCCGTTGGCCTTCAGCAAGAGCCTGATAATAAAGCCGTTGAGATTGTTTGGCAGCCTCTGCCAGAGAGAAGACCTCGGCGCGGAGGACCGGCTCTTCTCGAAGCATATGGTCGAGCTGACCCTTCATATTGAACATTTCCAGGCGGTAGCCCTGAACTTCGACTTCAATGGATGCCTGCATGCCGATGTCTTCCTTGGCGGCTTCCATCAAGCTGACGGCAGTGTCGGCGATGTCACCGAGGATGTCGAAAACAAAGGGCACGACCGACTCCGAGGCCTCCAGCGTGCACGAAACGGCGGCAAAGGCGTCGCCACCGCTGGCCACGCCGACGATGAAGCTGTCCGGGACGCACTCTTCGGCGGCGTTGAAGGTCTTTCGGAGTCCATCGGCGGTTCTCTTGACCGCAACGCCGGCTATCTTGGTCGTCTCGATGACCGAACTCATAATCTGGGTCTCAAGCCGAGCGCTGTTTTGAATGCTGATCTGGTCCTCTCGGATGTTGAAGGTCACGGCCATGGTGTCGACCATGTCCCTGATATCCAATGCGTGGTTGTTGTACTGGCGAATGCCCTTCTTGAGGGCGATCTCGGCCTGCAGGATATCGTTGAGGGCATCTTGCAGTTTGCCGGTGGCGCGGCGGTTGCCCCAGGTTTCCTGTTTGGGGAAGGAGATGCCGGCGTCCAAAGACTCCCATACCGGGTACTCAACATCGAGTTCCTGATCCCCTGGGTCACCGAGGTTACAATTGGAGGCGAAGGGCCATTGGCCGCAGTTGAGCCCTACATCTTCACCGACCATGTCGAAGAACCCGATTCCCGCGGGCATCGGGTTGTAAACCGCGTTGATGACCTTGGTCGGTTGCACCGGCTCCATATTGGAGTTGGGGTCATCGACGTTGATGTCAAGCGGGGTGCCCTGAAGAACAGGCAGATCGACGTACATGTAGTGGTAGAGGTCGGGTCCGTCAAAATCTGCCGGGTAGAGATCGTCACCGTTGTAGGGATAGCCGAAGATCTCGATCAACTGGTTCTTGAGGTCCCACTCGGTTGATCGGGTGTTCCGGGTAATATCCTCGATTGAATCCTGGTTGAAGCGTAGCATTTTGTTGATCTGATTTGCGAAGTCCCACACCGAAATGACGTTGGCCAAGCTCTCTGTAGCCCGCTCGTAGACCTGTTCGAAGTGCGTGACTCCATCGTCAACACGAGTTGGGTCGATGTCGAAAGGTACGACGCCTTTGGCCAGGCCCAGCGGATTCAGACCGCGATCGGCAGTGTCGACTTTGGACTGGATGTCCTGGAAGGCCGTGATGATCTCGTGGAGATCTTCGTTGTGTGCCCTATCGATGCGCTGGATCCCGACATGGGTTGGATCAGGGTCTTCCGACGGCAGGATTGCATTGCCGACGACCCAGTCGAAGTAGGCGCCGATGCCGGCGCGTTTACCCCATTCGGCCAGTCCCCAGGCCCTTTCGTTATCTGTGTCCTTGTAGCCCTGCCATTGTCCCTCTGGGTTTTCGACATAGGCGGACCGGTAGGTCAGGTCAACAAGGTCGGCGCCGACCTGGGCCTTCGTAGCCGCGGCCTTGGCAAATTTTCGCTCGTCAAAGTAGTCCACCTGGATCGGGACTCCGGCGACGATGACCGCCTCCGGCCGAGGGTTCCAACTGTAGAAGGGATGGCGGAGGAGATCGTAGTACTTTTTGATAGCCGTCAGGAAATGGCCCCATGCGTCGCCGTGACCCATGGGGTAGAGGATTTTGGCGTCCTTCTCGTCGAGAACACCGTCGAGGAAAATGTCATAGATGTTGTAGGACAGGGCATAGGCGGTTTCGCCGTTGCCGCCTGTGAAGTTCCAGAAAAGTCTGTTGTAGACCGGCCGTGCGGCAACCGGTCCCTGGGAGTCGTCCCGGCCACGCAAGAGAGCCATCTCCTCTTCGAGGAGCGAGGCCAACTGGTTTTCGAAGGTGAAGATAGTCGGGGCCAGTGAGCCCAGACCGAAGACAGCGTCGTTGGTCCTCAAGCCGACCATCGGGTCCTTGGCGTCGGCATAGGCCTCGTTCGCGATCAAGGTGTAGAAGTCGACGATGCGTGAAGCGACGTTGAGCATTGCCGCGTTGGCGGGCTCGTAATCGACCGGAGGCGTCGAGTTGATCGAGAGATTCATCGCCCTTCGAAGTACGGTTTCATAGGCCTCGATCAGGCCGATTTCGTTGAGGTTGTCGGGGTCAGGGCTGAGTGCGATGTCGCCCTCGTAGCGATGACCCAGTTGCATCAGCATGCTGGCGTAGGTATTGGTCGGCGCCTTATGGAATTCCTGCACGCGTGCCTCGAAGGGGTTGAGTCCACCTACGACGCGCTTGATCCAGCCCTCGGCCAATTGTGCGCGGGGTTCGAGAGGCGTACTGCCCGGTTGCCCTGCCCAAACGCTCCAATCACTCTGGTTATTGCAGGCGGGTAGACCGCGGTAGCGGGCGACGAACCAATTGTCCGACAGGGCCAGGATGTTGGCGCCGCCGATGGTCACCTCATTGGCGCCAAAGGGGTTGTCGACCGGGAACTTGAACCACCCGTTCATCTGGCCGCCCTCAGGATCGGGCAGCGGCGTCGGAGGAGTCCCGTCTTCGTCCGGATGGAAGAACCATTCGAACTCGATGTCGTCGGCCTGACCGGCGAAGTCTCCGCTGTGACGTAGGGTCAGCAGCTCGTCGAAGACGTTGTCGCTTTGAATGATCTTGATCTCACCCATGTAGGTACTGAGCAGTTCCGGAGGTTCGACACCCTCGGGATAGCGGAGGCAGTCGACCTTGATGATGTTGAGGCTGACCGGAAGGGGCGCCAGAGAGGCATCGTCGTTGAAGACCAGGGTGACGTAGCCGGTGTCCTGAGCAAAGCCTGCAGTCAGGGCATGACCCTTGCTGACGCCTTCGATAGGTTCGGGAACGCCGTCGGAGTTGCTGTCCTGAAATCCAATCAGGAGTTGCTGGTCCACTACACCGTCGGGTACGCCGCAGGTATCCGGGAAGCAAATACTGAATTCTATGCCGAAGAAACTGTAATCGATGCAATTGACCACACAGGAGTCGGGACGGGAGAGATCCAGTTGCAGCGGGTTGCGGGTCAGATGGTACATCTTGTCGATGCAGGCATCCCAGTTGGAGTTGCCGCTGATGTCTTTGAGCAGGTCGCGCTCAGGCTTGCTCATGACGTTCAGTAGCAGGAGGGGCTCCCCAGCGCCGGAGTCGTCAAACGTACCCTTGAACTTCAGTTGATAGTTCAGCGGATCGTAGGAAAGACGGCTGCGCAGGGCGAAAGGCAATTTGGTCGTGCCGTCGACCGAACCCAGGATTACTTCCAGTCCGGAAACGTTGAGCTCGGTGGCCAGATCGGACGGCAAGCCACCCAGGCCGTAGCAGACATCGGGTTCTTCCTGTGAAGGTGGGTCACCAGGGTCGAAAAAGAGAGCACGTTGGCTGT
>JAOZPW010000288.1 GCA_029932545.1 Thermoanaerobaculales bacterium
GGCCTCCTGGCCCGCATTGTGACGCCCAGCCATAGCAACGAACCCAGCGGGCAGGAATCGGCGCCCGGCGGCACCGTCAGGCTCCTGTCCTTTCGTCCTTACCTCAGCGGGTCCGCTACCGCCTTCGTCCCCCTCCACCTCTGGGTGCGCTTCGCGAAGAACTTGGCCGGCTGTGGGACGACCGGGAACTTCCCCTTTGCCTCGAGCTGTAGTCACGATTGAGTGATTGCGACGAGGGCCGGGTAGACGGCCTCGACGAACCGGTCGACGGCCGGGTCGATGGCCTGGTCGAAGGCGTTGAGGGTCGTGTCGAGGGGCTCGTCGGACGAGTCGCCGGTGTTGACGGCCGTGTTGACGGTGTCGTCGGTCGGGTTGATGGTCTTGTGGAAGGAGTCGTCGGCCGTGTCGAGGGACTCGTCGGACGAGTCGACGGTCGTGTTCGATCTCCGGCAGACGGCGTGCCGCCGTTGGGTGTCCATCCGCCGTTGCTTCTCTTGTCCCAGGACCCGTTGTCATTTCTCTTGAAGACGTTGCCCTGGCGGTCGGTATAGACGTTGTTGGCCTTGTCACGGGCGACTCCGGGCCTTTGACCGGTCGATCTGTCCCTCGTCGAGGCTACCTTGTCCCGATTGGCGGGCCGGCCGTAGATGTTGTTGCCCCCGCCATAGTGAACCGGCCGTCCGGCAACAGGCCTTCCACCATGATATCTGCCGTGATGGTAACCGGCCCGGTAGCCGGCGCGATAGCCGCCGCGGTAGGCCATCGGATAGGGGCGATATAAGCCTGGGCCGAACCATGCTCCGCCGTACCTTCCGTAGCCGCCCCAACCGATTCCGAAGCGGAAGGGCCCGGCCGAATAGCTCAGGCCGAAACTCCAGCCATACCACGGGTTCCATCGAACGTGAAAGCCCCATGTGGAAGGACGGGCGTAGTAGTGGTAGGGGGAGTACCAGGGGTTGTAGTAATAACCGGTTCCGTAGACAACACAGCTGTTGGAGACATATGAACCGGTGTAGCCCGGGGTGTAGCCGACATAGACGACCTCGGGCGTTGACTGGTAGACCTTGACGTAGGTGACGTTGTAATGCGGGTTTGAGGGCGGGATGGTGTAGATGACGTCGGGAACGTCCTCACAGACGGCCCACGGCCCGGTGGCGGCGCTCGAAACATACCAGACACCCTGCTCACACCAGTAGTAGGCGCCCTCGGCAAGTATGACCGACGACGAGGTGTTGACGGCGTATTGCATTGTGGTGCCTTCAACCTCTTCGAATTTCGGTTGGCCGTCGTACTCGATTTTGGACTCTGAACTGCCGCGTTTGACTGCGGCGGTCTGCGGGATGCTTTGCTCAAGCAGGGCATCCTTGCTTTCATCAGTGCCGGCAACGCTGGCTCTGAGGTACCCGACGTCGGACTCGGCCGGAATGTCAGAGAACGAGACCGGGACCTCGTCGTTGGCGACCCACTGCCAAGGACCGTCATCGAGATCTGAAGACTGGTACCACCGTCCGGACAGCAGGACATAGAATTTCTGCGTGCCGATGTCGAAAATGACATCGGAATCCGTGTTGCTGACCTCGAGGATGTCGTTACCCTCGATTGGTTCCATTGTGGTTTCACCGTCGATGAAGATCAGTTCGGCAGGCACGGTTGAGACGACTAACTCGGGGGTTCTTGTGTCCGCCGGCTGGGAGCTGTCGGATTGCGGTTGATCTGCTGCCTGCTTTTTGGCCTGTTCTTTCAACTGCGAGTCGATCTTGGCAATGTCTTTCGGAAGTTTTTCGGTGGCCTTCCAGGGGCCCATGACGTCCGAGGCGGTGAACCATTGGGTGTCGGAGGCGAGAAAATATTTCTTACCGTCCTTGATGATGACGTATGGAGTGTTGACCACCCGTTCCAGCTTGGAGTCCTCGATATCCTGCATTTTGGGTTCGCCGTCAATCAGGATCAATACGGCCGGCTGGTGCTTGACGATGATCTTCGGCACGTCATGTTTGAGGTCGGCTTCGCCGGAGCCATCCAGGTTGGCAAGTTCGAGGGTCGGCAAGAGAACGTCAAGATCGACTTCATACACCCAGTCGGCCATCTCGTGTTCCAGGACGTCGATCAGTTTCTGCTCCTTCTCTTCTGCCGCTTCAGGGAATCTCACAGCGGGTACCGTCACGTCGTAGAGGGTGACAATTCGTTGTTCCTTGTCGGTGGTGAAGTGTCCAGACAGCCAGACCGCTCCGAAAACCGGTTCCTGACCGGTGGAAGCCACGACCGACACGGCGGCCCGGGCCTCGAACGCGTTGCCTTTCCAGCTGTCGATTTGAGGCTGGTACATGGTTATCGAAGCGCCCATCGCCTCAACCATCTTCGGCCAGTCCTTGTCTCCTTCCTCCTGTGCCTGGGTCAATACTGCTGCCGCCAGAATCATCGTGAACGCTAGAATTGTGATGGCTTTGCCATATCTCATAAGAAACTCCTTCTCGCTTTGCAGGTCACTGCATATCGGAGTGGTGATTATAGGCCATTCTGGGCAAAGCCAGGGAGCAGGGAGCAGGGGGGAGGGGGAGCAGGGGGAGCAGGGGGAGATTGCGCGAGTTGGTTGCCCGGAGCCCTTTTCCCCACTCCCGCGTTTCAGAGCCAGCGATGGTATTTCTCTCTTCAAATAGGTGCCGGTGGTATTGCATTGCAGTGGGAGGAGTTTTCCCCGCCCCGTCACCCCCACTTCTCCTGGACTCGGGGATGTCGTTAATCTTCGAAAGCGGTGCCCAGTCAGGAGCGACCCATGCGTTTCTCCCCCTCCCCCCTGCGCCCCCTCTCCCCCTCTTTCTCCTACGGCCTTCCCCTCCGGGCGAACCAGACCAGAATCAGCCCTCCGATCAGCAGCAGCGGAAGAACGACCGCGAGCAGTTGAGCCGTCCGGATGAAAAAATGGTCTATCAGGTCTTGCCGGCTTTGCACCAGGGCCGAGGATACGATCGACTCGAGATCCTTAAAAGCTGCGGCTCGTTGGTGGTCAAGTGCTTCGAGCAAGGCCTCCCTTTCGCCGGTGATGGCCTGCAGGACTGCGGCACGTTCTTCGGTGAGATGAGCCAGAATTTCGTGCCGCTCCGAAAAAACGAAGTCGAGGGACTCAACCCGTTCGGCTCGAATCCACTGGCCGACAAGGAGGCCTTCGCGGCGGAGGTCCTCGATCAATGCCAGCCGTTCAGCCTCGATATCGACTGGGAGAGTCTCGATCGACAGTGGGATCGTTCCAACCTGTTCGACTGCTTGGGCCACAATTTGCTCGGCCATCATTTCTTCTATCAGCAACTGCGCCTGCCACCGGGCCTGGCGGGGCAGATGCTCCGCATAGAGGTCAGCCCGTACGGCAAAATCCGCCAATTCGTCTTGTGCGCTGGAGATTGCCGCGCCCAGGCCGCCGCCGGTGGCTGCGTTTGATTTGGCCAACAGGTTTGCGGTCGAGTCCCTGATCGCGAAGTTGCCCTCGATTGGGTGCCGCCGGGCCCAGCCCTCGACCTCCATCCAGAATTGATCGATATCTTCTTGCGAAGCGCCAGTCGCCAGATAGACCTCCTGCAAGCGGTGTTTCATGTCTTCTGCCGCTCGGAGGATGATCTGCTTCTCTTCGTCGTTCAGGACCATGTTGCTGCCGTCCGTGAACTCTTGCCTTATCTGTTCTACGAGGGCCGAAGCGTCGATCAGTGCCGCTCCGGGGTCCTTGCGAAACAGGGCCTCGAAGAGTGCAGGAATCGCCTCGGTCTTGGTTCGAAGGACCTTTTGCCGCACGATGGGGTCATCGGACTGGGCAATAATTTCGTCGGCCGTTTTTTCCAGGATGCCTGCCAGCGGCCTTGCAAGACTCCGGACCTGGACCCTCAACTCCTGGGAGGACATGGTGACCGATGGGTTTTTCTGAAAAATGTGGGCGGTCGGGGATCCGCTGGCACAGGCCAGAAGGGGAGACACGATGCAGAGGACGACGATTTGGGTCTTTTTCATGCTCAACCTCCAATGGCAGCGATCAGAAGAACAACACCCAGAATTGTATTGGTCGCAAGATTCCAGATGACGTTGGCGCCGAGGGCGGGGATCGGAGGATCGGTCTCGGGCGATCGCCATGCCCAGCTGAAGGCGCCGATCAACAGAAGCGTGGGCGCGGCCGCGATCAGTGCCGTTGCCGGCAGGATATTCATCCACACTCCGATGGCAAGGACCAAGGGAACTGCAAGTGCGGCGGCAAGGTAGATCCTCGCCGCCCATATTCGTCCGAACATGAGAACCAGATTGCGTCGTCCCCCGTGTCGGTCGGCCTTTTCATCGGGAAACTCGTTGAGCAACAAGAGGTTGAGTGTCATCAAGAATGCCGGTATTGCTGCCACTACGACGGCGCTTCCGATACGGCCGGTTTGTACCAGGGCCGTGCCGAGAACGGGGAGGGCGCCGAGACCGAGGCCGGCGGCGACCTCGCCCAGTCCGATCCGAGCCATCAAATTCGTGTAGGTCAACACCAGAAACGCCCCGGCGATCACCAGGGGAACCATCGGCCATCCGATTTTTACCAAAAAGAAAACTCCGACTGCGCCACCGATAATTGAGCAGATGACGCCAAATATCGTGGCGGTTCTCGGGGTCATCGAACCGGAAGGAAGGGTGCCGCTGCCGCCCGAAAAAGGCGTCGCCTCTGTCTCCAGGTCGATGCCCGTCTTGAAGTCACTGACCTCGTTGAAGATGTTAACGGCCATGTGGAGTGCCACCAGACCGATT
>JAOZPW010000289.1 GCA_029932545.1 Thermoanaerobaculales bacterium
ATGGAGGGGGCAAAACGAGTGGCTGTTATTCCTGCCCAAGGGCTTGGTTGGAGCTCAGCTGGGGCTTTGTCCAGGGCTGAATTCAGCGGCAGGATGCTTGGCGGGCGGCGCCAACTGTGGGCGACCATGTCCGGGCCGTCTAAAATCCCGTTGCCGTTATCTGACACGACGACCAGCCAGTGATCGCCCTGCTTCAGGAGATCGCCGGGCCGGACATCGGTCAGCCAACGCAGCGTCGACGTGATATTTGAATCCGTCACCGATAGGTGACCCAGGGGATCAAATTCCAAACCATCTGTTGAACATTGCCCGGTTGCGGCCATCGCGGCAAATGTCCGTGATGAGGTGGCGATCAGCCGATTGCAGGCATCAATAGCTTTCCATCCTTCGGCTGAGGCCGGTTCAAATCCGGGCAATCGAAAGACATGGCCGGCCGCCGGGTGAATCCCGGTAAATTTCTCTTCCAGGGCCCTGCTGATGCGAACCATGGCGGGTTCGTTGAGATAATCCGCTCCCAACGAGGTCGCTGCGAACAATGGCCTCGAACTCCCGTCGTCGGCCACAACCTCAACCCTGGCATAGACTCTGTAGGTGCCGGCCCTGACAAGAAGCAGCGTATCACCGAGGTTGATGCCGTCAGCTGCGTGGAAGGAGGGTTCTCCTTGTGCGAGGAAGGACTGGCCCAGTTCCGGCGCCAGGAAGGGGCGTGCAGCCAACTTTTCCTGGGCCTCCTCTGCGTTGATGACGCCCCCGAGAAAGGCCCCTTCCAGCGTGAACCAGAACGTTCTGGCCGTTCGGTCACGTTCCGGCCAGGACTCCCCCTGGATGTGGTCGACCAGGGTTCCGCCGAGTTCCAATTGATCGACCGGCGCCAGCCAACGGCTTCCTTTGCCCGGGTATTCGAGGTGCAGTGCAATGGCCAGTGACACAGGTTCTTCAGAATCCACAGTGCGGGCGCCCTCCCGAAAGACCGGGTCTTGTTCGGTGGCTGCGACGATCCGGATTTCTACGAGGGTCGGCCGCTGACTTTCGTAGTGGCGCCACCGGAGGAGGGGAATTGTTATCAAGACGAGGAGTACGCCGAAGATACCGGCGATGAGCCGCCACTCCTTTTTTGGGAGGTCGGGTTCCATGCCGGGGATGATCGGATCGGTCATGGGTTCATTCTAGCTGGTTCAATTTGGGTGTTAGGTTTTTCGGGGTCGGGAGGTCGACGCGGTTGCTGTTACCCGACGTTGACGATTGACGCCGGATTCAAAGAGCGCCCTCTCCGACGGGGCGTGCGTGGCATGGCTTTCTTCATCGAGCAGCCCATTCGGTATCGCCGGCGTTCCGAAGAAAGCCTTGCCGGGCAACCCACGGGGAGCGCGTTCGCAATCGAGTCTCCCGGCTACGCCGCAGGCCGCCGAGGTCATTTTCTTCAAGGGGCGATGCCTTCCCGATTCCAGTCCTGTTGCCCCTTGAGGAAAATGCACCGAGCGGTGGCGATCGGCAGGCGATTGAATTCTCGACTCTCTCAATGCGCCCCCGAAGGCCGGGATTTGAGAACAGGTTCCTGGACCGTCGACCGCGTCGGCTGACCGCGTCCGCAAACAGCGACGGCGACCGCGACCGTCCACCGTCGAGATCCCGGACGCTGACATCGGACTTCAATCCAGTCACACTCCTCATCGGCTCGGGAACGGTAACGGTAACGGGCACGGGCTCTGGGTGGGAGTACAATACCCCCCGAATGCGGATTCTTCTGGTTGCCACCAAGACACCCTGGCCTCCGATCGACGGGGGGCGGCTGGTGCTGCTCAATACGATTGACGGGCTTCGGGACGCTGGTCATCGGGTCACGTTGATTGCTCCAGTTGACGGCCGGTTTCTTGACGTCGAGCTGGTGAGACAGAATCTTGAGGGTCGATGCGAAGTTCATCTGCCGCCGGCCGCTACCCGAGGCGCCATCCGGTCCCTGGTGCAGGCAGAAGTTTCTCGTACACCTGTGACGATTATCAGGCATTCCCTGGAGCGGGTTCATCGAACGGTCGAGCGGGTCATCACGGACGAGCAGTTTGATGTTGTTCACGCTGAACAGCAGCAGGCCTTCGCTGGATCACAACCTGCTCGACGGGCGGGAATCCCGGTTGTGCTCCGGGCCCAGAATGTCGAGAGCGCCTTGTGGACCTTTGCCTCCCGCTATCGCAGTGCTTTTCTGAAAGCCTTTTTTCGGAGAGAAGCTGCCAAACTCGCCGCCTGGGAGAGCGAGTGCTGTCGTCAAGCTGACGCGACGATTGCGTTGACCCGGTTTGATGCCTGCGCTCTGAGAAAATTGGCTGGACCCAAGGCACGAGTGGAAAATGTTGAGGCGCCTTTTGTCGGGCAACTGGAGGCGGGGCGGACGTCATTGGAGGGTGACCCGGCCGTTGTCATCCTGGCGAGCCGGAAGTGGTTGCCCAATCGCGACGCGGTGTGGCGTTTTGTAGGGGAGGCATGGCCGAGAGTTCACCAGGTCCTCCCCAGCGCTCGGCTGCACGTTTTCGGTATTTCAAAATCGGTCGACCGGTCGCCGGGTGTCTCGTGGCATCCGGCTCCCGAAAAAAGTACCGATGCTTTCCCCTCCGGCGCCGTGGTAGCGATTCCCTCCCGGCACCCGACCGGCGTTCCGATGAAGTGCCTCGAGGCGTGGGCTCGGGGGTTGCCGGTCGTGGGTTCTCCAGAAGCAGCTGAGCAACTGGAGGCCGAGGACGGCCGGGAGATGTTGGTGGCATCAGGCTCGGAACACTTTGCCCGGGCGATGGTCATGCTGCACGAGAACCCCGGTCTCAAGGATCGTTTGATCGACGGTGGCCGCGAGGCATTGAAACAACGCCACGATCCGGCCAAGGTCGTGGCAAAATTGGAAAACGTATACCACCAAGCCATGAGCAAGCCATGAGCGCAGCCCGGTCCGGCCCTCGAACTGACAGCTGACAGCTGATAGCTGAGAGCTTCTGACAGCTGAGAGCTTCTGATAGCTGACAGCTGAGAGCTGAGAGCTGATAGCTTTCCTACGACTTCTCCACCCAGACTCCGAGGATCTCGGCTGTTGCTTCAACCGCTTTTCCCATCCACTCCAGCGAGACCCACTCGTTGACTGAGTGGAAGCTTTGTCCGCCGGCCCAGATATTAGGCGTCAACAGCCCCATGAAGGACAGGCGGGCGCCGTCGGTGCCGCCGCGAATGGCTTGGCGCTTTGGCTCGACTCCGGCGCGCTTGATGCCTTCGATGGCGTAGTTCAGCACTTTGGGATCTTCACTGATCTTGTATCCCATATTACGGTAGGACTCTTTGATCTCGATATCGATCTTGGCCTTGGGAAAGCAGTCTCCGACCTGCTCGACGACCTCGTTGAGATGTGCTTCGCGCTCCTCGAGTTCTTCCTCCGTGAAGGCCCGCACCAGGACCTTGAATTCGGCCTTGGAGACGTCGCTGGAACTCATCAAGTAGGGGTGAAGGTAGGGTTCACGTCCCTCGGTGGTTTCCGGCAGTTGGTCTTCATCGATGCTGTCGATGATGGCCGCCGCAACCCTGATGGCGTTGACCAGTGTGTCCTTCGCATAGCCGGGGTGAACGTCGTGGCCGGTGATCGTCACGATCGCAGTATCGGCGCAGAAGGTCTCGTCCTCGATCTCGCCGAGTTCGGAACCATCCAGGGTGTAGGCGTAGGCCGCCCCGAAGGCTTTGACATCAAAGTGATCCGCTCCCCGTCCGATTTCCTCGTCGGGAGTGAAACCGATACGGATCGGTCCGTGAAGGAAGTCCGGGTTGTCGTTGAGCCAGGAAATCAGAGTCATGATCTCGGCGATGCCGGCCTTGTCGTCGGCGCCCAGAAGGGTCGTGCCATCGGTGTGAATCAGAGTGTGGCCTTTGCAGAGTGCAAGGTTGGGGTTGGCGGGAACTGTCAGGACCTGATCATCCGAAATATGGATATCTGACCCGTCGTAGTCTTCGATGATCTGTGGCTTGACGTCTTTGCCGGATGTTCCTGGGTAGGTATCGACGTGGGCAATCAACCCGATGGTCGGCACGCGCCCGTGAGCCGGGTGGCTCTCGGGAATGTTGGCCGAAACGGAAGCGAAGACATAGCCGTTCTCGTCCATGACGGCGCCGGTACAGCCAAGTTCTGAAAGCTCAGCAACCAAAAGCCGTGAAAGGTCTTTTTGCTTCTCGGTCGAGGGAGTGGATTCTGACTCTTCATCTGATTGGGTGTCAATTTTGACGTAGCGGAGAAACCGCTCCAGTAGGTTCTTCTGGTGTTTTGCTGTCAGTGTTGCGTTCATGGTGAGCCTCCAAGGCGGCACATTGTAGCGCATGCTGAGGGAGAGCAGGGGAGAGGGGCAAAGAGTAATTTTGAATTCTTAGAGCCTCTTGCAAAACTCATGAAATAGCCACAAAAAGGCACAAAAAGGCACGAAGAGAAACACAATTAAGGCAGAGTGGTTGGTCATATTTCTTTATAAAGAAATAGGTTAACTTCTTCTCATTCTCTTTTTTGTGCTTTTTCGTGCCTTTTTGTGGCTGCTCTTCTTGCGGCTTTTTGCAAGAGGCTCCTTAATTCTCAATTATTCGGCGCCCTTTCCGTGAACATAGCTTCTTCGTCTTTCAATGTACCGGTGATTTTGCGCTGTGGAGGAACGCCTCCCACCTGTCGGGACAAGAACTAAAAATTAAAAATTAGGGAGCCTCTTGCAAAACTCATGAAATAGCCACAAAAAGGCACAAAAAGGCACGAA
>JAOZPW010000047.1 GCA_029932545.1 Thermoanaerobaculales bacterium
ACTGTTCGAAGCCCAACGATCCCCTGGCTCACTCAAAAGTTACTACCGGACACGTCCATTCACTGCCCTGAAATACAGGAGGTCAACTTCGAAATACCAGGACCCACGAGCGCCCACTTTCAATTTTTCCTCTCCACCTCTCAGAAATTTCGGCAGTGAGGAGGCCGAAGGACGACGACTGCCGGGATTTCTGAGGGAGGGCGGGTGGGGGGTGGAGGGTGGGTCGACAGCGAGGGACTCAAGGGCGCCCCCAAACCTTCCGAGCCGCTGCCCGCGTCGCGGGCCGGGCTTTGGCCGAAAGGCGGAACGAGGCATGCCCGACCATCCCACAAAGGGCTCTCTTCGAGCCTCGATTCGTCTACGGCCGAAGACCGTCAGCGCCGAGCGAAGCGAGGCGCAGCGGCGGTCACCGTTGCGATCTCAGACGACGGCGAAAACGAAGCGCGCCGCAACCGACAAGGCCAGAGCGACAACGACGGTCAGCCCCGAAATCCACGCCGTATCCTTCCATCCCAACTCTCGCGCCATGGCAGCAATCGTGGCGGCACAGGGCACGTAGAACACCACGAACAGGGTGAAGACCACCAGCTGCTCGGTTGTCAAAACCTGGTCGAGGCGGTTGGTCCCCATGGCCTGCACCAACATCACCAGAGTCAGCTCCTTGCGAAGCACTCCGAAGATCAGGGTCATGCCGACGGCCGCCGGCAACCCAAGGGTCCATACAGTCAAAGGCGTCAGGGCGGCATTGAGGAAGGCCCCGGCACCGAAGTATTCCAGGAACCCGAGAACAATTGACGACACAACCAGGACCGGCCAGGCGATGACGAGGAACTCCTTCAGGCTGAGCCAGGTCTTGGCAAACATCGTATTAGCCGTGGGCAATGCCAGGTTGGGGATCTCGAGGATCAGGCCCGGAGACCGCCCTTTGAGGAATCGACTCAGGACTCGACCGATGACCATGATGACCAGCAGGTTGAGAAGGTAGATACCCAGAGCCCAAAGGGGCCCAAGATATGCCGCCACCAAACCGTAAACGACGATGGTCCGTGCGGAACAGGGGATGAAAGAGGCCAGGGCTGCGGTGATTCGCCGGTCTCTCTTGGACTCAAGAATTCGCGTCGCCATGATTGCCGGTACAGTGCAGCCATAGCCGAGAATCAGCGGCAGAACGGATTTGCCATGCAAGCCGATCCTGTGCATCAAGTTGTCCAAAATGTATGCCATCCGTGGCAGGTAGCCCGAGTCTTCCAGCACTGACAGCGCAATCAAAAACGGCAAGAGATAAGGCAAGACGATGGTCAGCCCTCCGGCAACACCGAGGAAGATCCCCGACAGCAAGGCCCCAACCAGGGTCTCCGGAGGGAAACGCCCCTCCAACACTGCCTGTATGCCGTCGAACCAACCGACCAGCGGCGCCTCAAGTAGCTGTCCGACTCCGAAAACCGTGTAGAAGACCGCCGAAAGGATCAATACCATCAGCGGACCACCGGTCCATGGATGAAGCAGCAACCGATCGACCCGCTCCCGCCATCCGACCTTGGGTCGCCCAAGTTCCCCGATCTCATCCCAGATCGTGTGGGCCATCGCGTGACGGCACCCGGACACCACCTGGTCGGCGCTCCAGCCGTGGGTCTCCTGGAGCCTTTCGACGATACTGTCAATGTCGTTTTCGACCTGGGGTGCCGACTGCCGAACCTTCTCCGTGAAATACGGATCCAACTCAAGCACTTTGGTGGCCACCAACTTCGTCGGCAAACGGCACTCAAACCCGGCATCTTCCAAGAGATCCTGGACTTGGGCGACGGCCGTTTGCACTTCCTTGTCAAAACACCCCGTTCCTGCGGCAGACCCGCCGTGGGCAGCCTGAAGGGCAGTTCGGAAGAGACCCTTGAGCCCCTGTCCCCGCCGTCCGACAGTAGGGACGACTGGAACACCCAGGCTTTTCGCCAAGGCCTCGACGTCAATCTTCATGCCATGCCGCTCGGCCTCATCCATCATGTTGAGGGCGACGACCATCGGCCGCTCCAACTGGAGCAATTGCAGGGTCAATTCCAGAGACCGTTCGAGCCTGCTGGCATCAACGACGTTGATGATCAGATCCCAATCTTCTTCCGCAACATAACGAACGGCTTCACCTGCTTCAGGCGATACCGAGGACAGGGAGTACATGCCCGGAAGATCGACAACATCGACCTCGCGCCCGTGAATCAGAGCACGGCTGAGCGTGTAGCTGACCGATGAACCTGGAAAATTGGCAGTCGCTGCGCGGTATCCAGCGATTGCGTTGAAGATCGTGCTCTTGCCCGAGTTGGGCTGGCCGGCGAGAAGAAACCTCATCAGGCCTGTGAGACGCGAATCTCACGAGCAGCCGGCCGGTCGTTGATCTCTTCGACCCTGACCCGTCGCGCTACCCCCCGACCCAGGGCCAATCGGGTCCCATTGATCTGGACCAGAACCGGCCCCCGGAACGGCGCCCGCTCGACAACTTCCAGCTGGTCACCAACGTGGATTCCCAAGGTATTGAGGTGGGCGCCAACACCCTGCCCGCCTTCAATAAAGACCACACGGCTCTTGCGCAAGACATCGACGGTATCCAGAGTAGTCATCAAATCCCATCCCTCGAATCGAGATAGTAACTCAAAAAGCTCTGAATTGCTAACCATATTTAACACAAGCTCTCGTCCCTCTCCTGCTCCCCACTCGCCCTTCCCGGTGATCTCGGCTAGAATTCCACCGGACGCCGAGCGCGCCCTTTCTCCAGGAGGCTTCACCATGCTGACCGTTGAATTGACTGAACTTCCCGAATGCAAAGATTTCGACCCGCAGTACCGTCGCGCCCCCAATCGCGGCTATCATCTGGACCGCCACGACACCCTGGTGGCGCTGAAAAACGCCCTGCGCTACGTCCCCGAAGAACACCATAAGATCGTCGCGCCGGAGTTCCTCGAAGAACTGCGCACCAGGGGCAGGATTTACGGCTACCGCTATCGGCCCGCAGGACGCATCACCGGCCTCCCCGTCGATCAGTATCAAGGCAAGATCGTCGAGGCCCGGGCGATGCAGGTGATGATCGACAACAATTTGGACTTCGACATCACCCTCTATCCCTACGAACTGGTGACCTACGGCGAGAGCGGTCAGGTCTGCCAGAACTGGATGCAATACCTTTTGATCAAGAAGTACCTGGAAATCATGGACGACACCCAGACCCTGGTGGTCTCCTCAGGGCATCCCGTCGGTCTCTTCCCCTCAAAACCTGAAGCACCCCGGGCGATCATCACCAACGGGCTGCTGATCGGGCAGTTCGACAACCCGGAGGACTTCCAACACCTCGCAGCACTGGGTTGCGTCAACTACGGCCAGATGACCGCCGGAGGCTGGATGTACATCGGCCCACAGGGAATCGTGCACGGCACCTACATAACCCTGCTCAACGCCGGCCGCCTCTATCTCGGCGTTCCCGAAGACGGCGACCTCAAGGGCAAGACCTTCATCACCTCCGGTCTTGGAGGCATGTCGGGCGCGCAGCCCAAGGCCTTGGAAATCTCCGGCGGCGCAGGCATCATCGCCGAGGTCGATCCTTCCAGGGTCGAAACACGCCACTCGCAGGGCTGGGTCAGCGAAAAGACCGACGATGTTGCCGAGGCCGTCCGCCTGATGCAGGACGCCGCCACCGCCGGCCGGGCGCTGTCGATCGCCTACGAAGGCAATGTCATCGATCTTCTGGAGTACATCGACACCAACAAAATTTCGGTCGACCTGATCTCCGACCAGACCTCCTGTCACGCCCCCTACGAGGGAGGCTACACACCGGTCGGGGTATCCTTCGACGAAGGGCGCGAAATCCTGGCAGCCGACCCCAGTAAATTCCGGGGCCTGGTCGACGCCTCGCTCAAGCGACATTTCCGCGTCCTCAAGCGCCTGACGGCCAAGGGCGCCCGGTTCTGGGATTACGGTAACGCCTTCATGAAGGCCGTCTTCGACGCTGGCGAACCGGCCATCACCGCTGACGGAAAGGATCCCGCCCGCGGTTTCATCTGGCCGTCCTATGTCGAGGACATCATGGGGCCCCTGTGCTTCGACTTCGGCTACGGACCCTTCCGGTGGGTCTGCCTCTCGGGCAAACCCGAGGATCTGCGCAAAACCGACCACGCGGCGATGAGTTGTATCGACCCGACGCGCCGAGGCCAGGACCGTGACAACTGGCAATGGATCCGCGACGCCGAGAAGAACAATCTCGTCGTCGGCACACAGGCCCGCATCCTCTACTCGGACGCCGAGGGCCGCACTCTGATCGCCAAGACCTTCAACAGAATGGTGCGTGACGGCGAGATCGGTCCTGTGATGATGGGCCGCGATCACCACGACACCGGCGGCACCGACTCGCCCTACCGGGAGACCGCCAACATCTACGACGGATCCAATCAGACCGCAGACATGGCCCACCAGTGCTGGGCCGGCAACACCGCCCGAGGCATGACGATGGCGGTCTTGTCCAACGGAGGCGGCGTCGGCGTCGGCAAGGCGATCAACGGCGGCTTCGGCCTGGTGCTCGATGGATCCGAAAAAGTCGACCGCATTCTCGACACCGCCCTGGACTGGGACGTGATGTGCGGCGTCAGCCGCCGAGCCTGGGCCCGCAACCCGAACGCCATCTCCACCATCGACCAGTGGAACGAACGAAACGAAGGCAATGGCCACATCACCAAGCCGAGGTTAGCCGAGGAAGCCTTTCTGGAGGGGCTTGTCGGTGGGTGAGACTTGGGGATTCTCGACTTCACCCTGACCACCGGCAGGTTTGGCAATGGCCACTTCGGACCCTCGGGAGCGCTTATTGCGTGGTTAAGCGCTCGCTACGCCTTCCTCGAAGGAATCGCAGTGCAATCCAATTCGAAGAGCAACTCCTCACGGCAGACATCTGCGATTGTGCACACGATGGGAAGATCCTGCAGTCCTCGATTACGAATCAACTGCTGGTATACCGACACATCCTCCGGACGCTTGATGAACGCCGTCGCCTGGCACACGTCACCCCACACCGCTCCGCCCTGACCCAACAGGGCTTCGATTGTCTCCAGGGTCTGATTTGCCTGCCGCTCGAAATCGCCGAGGTGAATGCTGACTCCGGCGTTGTCAATCGATGCAGTTCCTGACACCAACACGTAACTGCTACGACCCATGGTCAAAGCCAACCCACGGGAAAAGGCAGACCCGTACTCCGGTGCTTCGTTCTGGTAGGGGTTGGCCAGGCGCTTGATTCCAATCGACCCAGCCGACGCTTCCCGAACGGCCAAGAGATCCAGGGCGCACCAACTCCCCCGCGAATTCGCTCCCAGAATGCCGGTACTGGCCGGGATCATCGCGTTCGCGTCGTTATTGAAGAGGCCGAGATTCTCAAATTTCTCATTCCGAACCTGGTTGAACTCATCGTACCAATCGAGGATGTCCCGAAGGTAAAACCAGGTACGGCAGACATCACCAAAACTCCAGCCCTTGCTCTCAAGAATGGCCCGGGTCACGTCGAAGACCGCACCGGTTTCCTCGCCGGGATCTCCCTGACTGCCCACCGGCACCAACCTCACCAAGTCCGATAGATAGAGATAGCGTGCATCCCTGCCTTGAACCAGTACTCCTGCTACCTGGCCATCGCACCGGATCACCTCTGTCTGACCCAACTGTGCCGGCCGTGCCGTGATGGCATGAACACCGGCCAGGGGCGACGAAGTACACGACCGACCCTGAACAAAGGTGGGTGGCACCTCGTCGTCAAATCCCACATCTTTCCGCACCTTCGCCCGGCTCTTCAGCAGGCGATCAGCCCATTCAAGGTCACCGTAAAGCCTTTCGTGCAACAAAACGGAGCCTGTGGCGTCGATGTGTTCCGCAATACGCCGGGTCGCCTCTTCAACCTGCCCGATCGGCGAAATTTCACTGCCCGGCGAAATCCAGGTCAAAAAATCGAGATCCCCGGGTCTATTCGATATCGTCAGCATTATTCGCTCTGCTCCGTTCCATTCAGTGCAGCCTCGGCACCGCCTCCATATTCACGGCTGGTACTTTCCGTCAAATTTCTCCCCTGATCTGGAACAACGAGAAAGCGTCCGGCACGGCAGCCTAACGTCAAGATCCACCAGGCGCAACCTTGAATCCGTACAACCAGGCAACTCCACGCCACCGAACGGGAACCTCACCGGTTGGACCGCCTTCTTCCGAGAAATGCAGCGAGTGATAAAAAACCGGGCCATCCGCCGGCATCAGTCGGTAGAGACTCATTGACGGCTGCTCCGATGTGCCCCCGATGCAGGTCATACCGTGCAAAGCCCGACGGAAGATCCCGGGCGTGACACTGTCAATCCGAAAGTAGAAACCACCACCAAAAAAATCCTCGACACCAGTCCCCCGCCATGAGGGTTGATCTTCACCATCGACCTGAAGAGTCTCGTCACCTTCGAGAAAATCCCAGCCGGCCGAAGAGGTTGAGCCGGCCGTCACGGCAAGGCCCGCCAGACGCCCCGGCCCCACCAGGTCGAGGAGAACGGCGTCCCTGCCCGATCCGGAGGCTCGCACGTCAATCGCTCGGGCGCCAAAGAGCACCGCATCGGAGGCTGGGGCACTTCCCATCCGACGAACGGCATAATCCATTTTGAGTCCCTTTGCAGAAGCAGACGACAACTCAAGCTCAAGGGCAAAGCTTGAATGAAACGGCATCGGAAAATAGCTATAGGCCTCACCCTGGTCCATACCGACAAAGAGAGACTGCATGGGGAGGCAGCCGGGTCGGCCGATGCCGAAGAACCACGGCAGCGGCAGATCCACCGTCGTTCGACCATCAAATGACAATTGAACAATGACCTCCCCGAGACGGCGATGCGGCACACGAAGGACAATCGCGGTGATTTGATCGGGACCGTCGAATGCCACCAGTTGCTGTGCCTTCCCGGGCTTTAAAACGACGGTACCCGAGACCGTTTCCCGAGATCCGGAAAACCACGGATCTGTTCCGGGTTGAGACAGCATTCGCCGCCACCGGGAGAGGTCCTCCAAACCCGTGAAGCTGACAATGCCTTGGGGTTTATCCAGCAGCATGGCTGTGACCTGGAACCAGATCTTGGCCTTCTCGGCATTGACCAGTGAAACTCTGCAGCCCCTCCGGAAGGGCAGCGGTATGTAGGAAACGTTACCGCCGCCTGACTGCCGACGGTCGAGGACCATCGGCGAGAGGAAGGGTGGAATCTTCCCTCCGAAGAACTCCGGAAGTGAGAGGTCGATGACCGGATCGTCGGCCCCGTCAACCCGGACCCTCAGTCGGATCTTCGGGTCGAGATCCACGCTGATGCCATCACCCTGGGTCATCCAAATCCTGGTAACGGCGCCGGGCCCTTGAGTCTCGAAGATCACACCTTCACCGTCGACGACCCTGACAAACCGGGAATCTCCTTCGGAATGCCGGTCATAGCGCCCGCCGTCAGGCGCCACACTGGAGGACAGAACCGTCCGGGGACCTGACCGAACGTGAGCGACGACCCCCGGGTCCTTCCAAACCTCCCACGGCTGAACCGGCGCCTCATCGGCTACCGCAGGCGAAGCCAGGACAAGGGCGACAAGAACGAGCAGTATTTTCACCGAGGCGATAGTAGCCGATACTTCAATCTAAGCTGAACGAATTTCATCCGCCAGAATCGCTCAGATTAGATTCAAAAAAACCCGTGTGGCCCACTGAAACCACATCCTTCCTTCTTCCCCAATGCGATTTGTTCGACAAATCGCAACTGCATCTCAATAAACGAATCTTGATTTAGTGAAGCGGTTCACATAGAGTTTGGTCGGGTTCGTGGCTCGCGATCGGGCCCTGCTCGAGATGTATTCTTCAGGAGACCACATTGTTCTCACGTCAGGTGACAGTTCTCGTCGGCCACTTCGGCAGCGGCAAGACCGAGATAGCTCTCAACGGGGCCCTCGATCTCGCGGCCGATGGCGTGGCGGTGACCCTGGCGGACCTTGACGTCGTCAAACCCTATTTTCGCTCCCGTTCGGCCCGCTACATCCTGGCCGAGGCAGGCGTGCGATTGATCGCACCCGAGGGCGAAAACGTCTACGCCGACCTGCCGATCATCGTGCCGCAGGTTCGGGACATCCTGCGTCGACCCCGGGGCAAGGTCATTTTGGACGTCGGTGGCGACGGCAGCGGCGCTCGGGTGTTGGGCTCCCTGACTGACGTTCTGCCGACGACAAATATCGAAATCCTGGTAGTGCTGAATTTCTCCCGGCCCTCGACACCGGATGTGGCGGGGGCAATAGCGATGGTCCACGAGATCGAGGCTGTTGCCCGCGTGAGGGTCACCGGCCTGGTCTCCAATACCCATCTGATGGAAGAGACCACCCCGGAGATCATTTCAGAAGGCGCCCGCCTGGCAGTCGAAACCGGCACCGCTCTGGACCTGCCCGTCGTCGCCGCCGCTATTCACGAAGATATGGCTGCCTCGGTCAACAGCGATCTTGGGTGCCCGACATTCATCTTGAAACGTATCGTCAAACCACCATTTGAGGTGCAACCACAGCGGAAGACCGTTGGCCCGCTGTTCGTATTGAACTGAAAGGAGTTGTCGTGTCACACATTTTGATCGAACCAGATCAATGCAAGGGATGCGAGCTGTGCGTTAACGCCTGCCCGCAACAAATCCTGGGCATGACGAAGAAGATCAACTCAAAAGGCTATTTCTATGCCGAAGTTGCCGAACCGATGCGGTGCATCGGGTGTCGGCTGTGTTGCATCACCTGTCCCGACATGGCCATCACCATGGAGGTCCACGGCACGATGTACCACTACTTCGCGTACTAAAGGGGGGTGTGATGGCTAAGAAATTGATGAAGGGCTCTGAGGCCATTGGTGAGGCCGCCGTGCAAGCGGGCTGTCACCTCTTCTTCGGCTACCCGATCACGCCACAAAACGAAATTCCGGAATACCTCTCCTCACGCCTGCCCCAGGTCGGCGGCACCTTTGTCCAGGCGGAAAGCGAGGTGGCCTCGATCAACATGCTCTACGGCGCCGCCGGCGCTGGAGAACGCGTAATGACCTCGTCCTCGTCTCCCGGCATCTCGTTAATGGCCGAGGGCATCTCCTACTGCGCCGGAGCTAAATTACCGGTGGTCATCGTCAACATCATGCGCGCGGGACCCGGCCTCGGCGGCATCCTGCCCGCGCAGGCGGACTATTTCCAGGCGACCAAGGGCCTGGCCCATGGGGACTTCCGAGTCTTGGTTCTGGCGCCCTGGTCGATACAAGAAGCGGCCGACCTCGTACAGGACGCCTTCGACTTGGCGGACTATTACCGCAACCCGGTGATGGTTGTCGGCGACGGTTTGATCGGCCAGATGATGGAGCCGGTCGAATTCTACGAGGACCGCAAACCGATCAAGGAGCTGCCGCCCAAGACCTGGGCCTCGACCGGCTGGAAGCGCGATCGCCCCAAGGCGATCATCAACTCCCTTTTTCTCGACCCGGCGGAGTTGGAACAGCACAATTTCGATCTCAAGAAGAAATACGACTTGATGGAACGTGACGAGGTGCGGTTCGCTACCTACGGGTCGGTGGACTCGGCAGACGTGGTCATCATCGCTTACGGCACAGTTGCCCGGGTCTGTCTCTCGGCAATCGAGGCTCTCGAAGAAGACGGCATCAAGGTTGCGATGGTCCGGCCGATCACGTTGTGGCCTTATCCCTACGAGGCCGTTCGCGAGGTCGCCGCCAAGGCCAAGGACATCCTGGTCGTTGAACTTTCGACGGGCCAGATGATCGAAGACGTGCGTTTGGCCCTTCAGCGCCCACGACCAATCCACTTCCACTGCCGGCTCGGCGGCATGCTGGTCAGCCCCGAGGAAGTGATCGCCAAGGTCAAGGCGATCAAGGCGGGCGAGAGCGAGGCGATGCATTATGCCTGAAGCAGTCTTTGTCCGACCCGACAGCCTGACCGATGTGCAAACGCACTACTGCCCGGGCTGCACCCACGGTATCATCCACCGGCTGGTCGCCGAGGTGATCGACGAACTGGGTATTCGTGATCGAACAGTCGGCATTGCCCCGGTTGGATGTTCCGTCTTGGCCTACAACTACTTCGACTGCGATTTCCACGAAGCGGCCCACGGCCGCGCGCCCGCGGTCGCAACCGGCATCAAAAGGGCACGCCCCGACCTGGCGGTCTTCGCCTACCAGGGTGACGGCGATTTGGCCTCGATCGGTATGGCGGAGATCGTGCACTGTGCCAACCGCGGTGAGAAAGTCACCGTCGTCTTCGTCAACAATGCCATCTACGGTATGACCGGAGGCCAGATGGCGCCGACGACGATGCCGGGGCAGTCGGCCACAACCTGCCAAATGGGCCGCGACGTTGAACTGGCCGGATACCCAATCCGTGTCGCAGAACTGATTTCGACGCTGCGCACACCGGCATTCGTCGCCCGTGCCTCGTCACACTCGCCATTGGCTGCGGTCAACGCCAAGGAGATGCTGCGCCGGGCCTTCAAGTACCAGGTCGAGGGGCGCTGCTTCTCGATGGTCGAAATACTCTCCACCTGCCCGACCAACTGGGGACTGACCCCAGCCGAGTCAACCAAGTGGCTTGAAAAAACCATGCTGCCCTACTACCCGCTGGGCGTGTTCAAGACCCCGGACGGTGACGACCGCGCGCCGCTGCCGAGAAAGCCGTAAGGAGGCCCTCATGCAGAATGACGTAATCATGGCGGGCTTCGGAGGCCAGGGCATCCTATTGATCGGCAAGATGTTGGCCTACGCCGGCATGCACGAGGGCAAAGAAGTCTCCTGGCTGCCCTCATACGGACCCGAGATGCGCGGCGGCACCTGCAACTGCACTGTGGTGATCTCGGACAAGCCGGTGGGCTCCCCGGTCATCCAAAGTCCCGGAGCGATTCTGGCGATGAACTTGCCGTCGCTCGAGAAATTCGAAGCCGACGTCCGGCCCGGTGGCTTCTTGCTGATAAATACCTCGTTGATCAAACAGAAATCTGAACGAGACGACATCACAGTGATCGATGTTCCGGCCAACAAGATTGCCCAGGACCTTGGCAATCCGCGCGGCGCCAACATGGTCGCCCTGGGCGCCTATGTCGGGGCCACCGGAGCGGTATCGCTGGAGCAGGTCGAAGCGGTCGTCAGGGAGACCTTTGCCGCCAAGCCATCGGTGATCGACGTCAACCTCGAAGTACTGCATAAGGGCTATGACCTCGGCCGCGAGCACGCGGCGCCTACTGCTGAGGAGGCTGCCTCATGACTCAGGAGTATTGTGCCGTGGACCTGGGCCCGGTCGCAGAGATTCTCAAAGACTACCCCCCAGAAGAGGCTTCGCTGATCCAGGTCTTGCAGGACGTACACCGGGCCTACAACTACTTACCCTGCGATGTACTCGGTACCGTTGCCAAGACCCTGAATGTGCCGCTGGCCAAGGTCTTTTCGGTCTCGACTTTCTACAAGGCCTTTTCCCTCGAACCGCAGGGTGACACGATCATCAAGATCTGCGTCGGTACCGCATGCCATATTCGCGGGGCCGGCCAACTGGTCGAAGAACTCGAGCGGAAACTGGGCGTCGGCCCCGATCAGACGACCGAGGATAGAAAATTTACTGTCAAGACTGTCAACTGCGTCGGCGCCTGCGCAATGGCACCTGTGATGATCGTCGGCGAGACCTACCACGGAAGCGCCAAACCCGCTCGGATTGGCAAGTTTCTGGCGGAAGCGGAGGTTGATCATGCAGATTGAGTCAAAGGCCGCTTTCGAGAGCCTCCAGACTGAAAGCCGAGCGCGACACGCTGACGCCCAGGCAGAGATCCATGTCTGTTGCGGCACCGGTTGCCTGGCCAACGGATCAAAGGCCGTCGCCGAGGCTTTCGCTGCCGAAGCAGAAAAGAGGAATAGAAACGGAGGCCCCAAGCTGGTTGTCAAGCCAACCGGGTGCCACGGATTCTGCGAACGCGGGCCGTTGGTAGCCTTCAAGCCCTCGGGTTTGCTCTATACCAAGGTCAAGGCGGCAGCGGTTTCCGAAGTGGTCGAGAAAACCGTTGAGGGCGGCGAAATTCTCTCACGCTTCCTCTACAAGGACCCGACCGACAAAAGTCGAATCGAGCAGTACGCCGATATCCCGTTCTACAAACACCAGAACCGCGTCGCGATGCGGAACATCGGTCTGATCGACCCGACCGACATTCTTGATGCCGTTGCCGAGGGGGCCTACTCCGGTTTGGCCAAGGCACTTTTCGAGATGGATCCGGACCGGGTGATCGACGAGGTCGAGACCTCCGGACTGAGGGGCCGCGGTGGCGCCGGTTTCAACACAGCCCGCAAGTGGCGTTCCTGCAAGAAGGCCGAAGGAGATCGGCGATTCGTCCTGTGCAACGGTGACGAGGGTGATCCCGGCGCGTTCAAGGATCGCTCGATCATGGAAGGCGATCCCCACTCGGTCATCGAAGGTTTGATCATCGGCGCCTATGCCCTCGGCGCCCACGAAGGCTTTATTTACGTGCGCGACGAGTATCCGTTGGCGATCGTCAATCTTATGATCGCCCTCGAGCAGGCGCGGGCCTTCGGCCTGTTGGGCGCCAACATCCTCGGCACGGGCTTCGATTTTGACATCAAGATCTCCCGCGGTGGCGGGGCATTCGTCTGTGGCGAAAGTTCGGCCTTGATGCTCTCGATCGCCGGCAAGGTCGGCGAGCCGCGTGCCAAGTACGTGCACTCGACCGCCAAGGGCCTCTTCGACCTGCCGACCGTACTCAACAACGTCGAGACCTGGGCCAACATCGGCGCGATCATTGACAAGGGCGGCACATGGTACGCCTCGCTGGGCACCGAAAAATCGAAGGGCACCAAGGCCTTTTCTCTGGTTGGCAAGGTCAAGAACACCGGCCTGATCGAGCTGGAGATGGGCACGACCCTTCGTCATATCATCTTCGACATCGGCGGAGGAACCCTCGGCGATCGGCCTTTCAAGGCCGTGCAGACCGGCGGGCCTTCCGGCGGCTGCATCCCTGAGCACCTGTTGGACCTACCGGTTGATTTCGAGAAACTGACCGAAGCGGGTTCGATGATGGGCTCGGGCGGCATGATCGTCATGGACGATCGTACCTGCATGGTCGACGTCGCCCGCTACTTCCTGGCTTTTCTGATTGAGGAGAGCTGCGGCAAGTGCACCCCCTGCCGAGAAGGCCTGCGCCAGATGCTGGTGATCTACAACGACCTGGTCGAGGGCCGGGGCAAAAACGGCGACATCGAGCGCATCGAGCGCCTGGCCAAGGCCATGCAACTGGGATCCCTGTGCGAGTTGGGCAAGAGTGCGCCCAACCCGGTGTTGTCGACCTTGCGCTACTTCCGGGACGAGTACGAAGCTCACATCAACGATAAGGCCTGTCCTGCGGGCATGTGCCGCGAGCTGACCGCCTACCGCATTTTAGAAGATCTCTGCGGCGGCTGCCACGCCTGCGTCAAGGTCTGTCCGGTCGATTGCATTGCCGGCGAACCCAAGAGCCTCCACGTCATAGACCATGAGGCCTGCATCTCTTGTGGCGCATGCTTCGACGTCTGTCCCGATGAGGCGATTGTGACCTTTCCCAAGAACACACTGTTTGAAACGGAGGTGGTCTGATGCCCACCCTCATCATTGACGGCAAGAAGGTGGTTGCGGCCGAGGGTTCGACCATCCTCGAAGCAGCCCGCACTGCCGGCGTTGACATTCCAACCCTGTGCCACCATGACGGGCTCGAGCCCTGGGGTGGATGCAGACTGTGCATCGTTGACCTCTGGCAGCCAGGCTGGGACGAAGACTGGTTCAAGCTGGTCACCTCGTGCAATCACCCGGCCGAAGACGGCATGCGCATTTTCACCAAGAGTCAAAGAGTCGTCGAGACCCGTGGCGTCGTGCTCGATCTCCTTCTGGCTCGCTGCCCCGACGCACCTTTGATCCAAGATCTGGCGGCAGAATACGGCATCGAAGAAACGACCTATGCCCCACGGGAGGAGCCTGACGATTGCATCCTCTGCGCTCTGTGCACCAGGGTCTGCGACCATCTGGATATCGCCGCAATCTCCACCGTCAACCGAGGTGCCGGCAAAGAAGTGGCGCCACCCTTTCATGAGGCGCCGCCGGACTGCATCGGCTGCCTGGCCTGCGCCGAGGTCTGCCCGACCGGATGCATCCCATACGAGACCTCGAATGTCCGACGCTCAATCTGGGGCAAGGACTTCGAGATGCTCCGCGACCCCGCCACCGGCCAGGCCGTCATCACCAAGGCGCAGGCTGAGTTCTTCGCCGGACGTGGCGGCGTTCCAGGTGAGTACTTCGAAACCTCGGATACGAGCAAAAGACGCGAGATGGCCAAGAAATTCGTCTCGCTGCAGATTCTCGAGCAAGGACAATCATGAAGATGATCTACAAGGTTTCAGTCGAACGGTGCATCGCCTGCGGCAAGTGCGAGCTGGCCTGCGCCTTCGCCCACGGCACCGAGGGTAAACCGGCCGTCAGCCGGATCAATATCACCCGGAGAGGGCCTGAACTGGGCACGCCGGTCATCTGCTACCAGTGCGACACCGCCGCTTGTGCGGCAATCTGCCCGACCCAAGCCCTGGTGCGCAACCTGGAGACCGGCGCCATCGATATGGATCGTGCACGCTGCATCAGCTGTAGGATGTGCGTCGCAGCATGCCCCTTCGGCAACATGCTGTGGGACGAGACCTACCACTGCGTGCAGAAATGCGACCTCTGCGGAGGCGATCCCCAGTGCGTACCCTTCTGCCCCACCGGCGCCATCGCATGGGTGCCCGCCGACATGGCGGCAATACCACCGGAAGTGCTCGACCGGGAAACGCTAGCGGTTGGATAGGAGAACTGTCAGCTATCGGCTCTCAGCTCCCGTAATTGCGCCACCAATTCTACCGACCGAATCATCAAGATTCCAGAGTTTCGAACCCGGTAGGGGAAAAATCCCCTCTGTATCTCCCCAGACAAAACAAGGGGTCAACGAACCATATCACTCACTGTCCACCTCGCACCGGCCACACAGAGATGGAGTTGTCCTTGCCAGCGGTGGTGAGGGCGCCATCGACGGAAAAGTACCACGCGTTCAACGCGTTGGACGCGTTGGACGTCGACGACCAGTAGAGAGACTGCACGCCCTCAAACACGTCACCTTCGGTCCACTGCCCGGTCCCCGCAGCGTTGGACAAAGCAGGGCTGGAGTACTCAAGATCCAGCAGGCTCTCCAGCTCAAAACGGCTCGGTAAACGCCAGTCACCTGCAACTGAGGTATCCGTCAGAACGCAGGTCCCATCGGCCAACGAAGCAGCCGCCGTCAGCGCGGTCGTCCAGTTGGCCTTGCCATCCCCATCCGTCCCCGCCAGATCCGCACAGCTGGCGTCAAGCAACCACACCAGCCCCGTCAGCATGTCGGTGACGGTCCCGTCACTGTTATCGACGAATCGCGGCTCCGGCCACGCAACTCCCGGCTGAAGATCCCCATCCTGGCCCGTACCTGCGCAGGAAATGACCGTTCCCGCCGCGTTATAACACGTCTTCTGCCCCGTCTCACCGACCCGCGCAGGCGCCCACCACCCGGAGGTATCACCTGATTCGAACGCATCATAGAAAACGATGTCCTCAATACCCTGGCCCCACACCAATGACGAACAACCAACGACCACCCCTACGATGACAACCGCCCAACACCTCATGATTCCTCCTCTTTTCGTTTTTCCGGCCAACAATAATCGATATCTCAGTTTCCAACCCACCCCCGCATTTGTCAAGAGGACATCAGGGAACAGTGCACCCCCCAATTCCAAGGATACGATGAGGCCTGGGGCTCCGCGATGCTCGCCACTGATCTGTGATAGGTTGCTCCGGCAACTGGGCAATTACCGTGAGGCTGATAACGAGGGGTGACCAGATGACGAGCAAAGACGAAATCAAGAATGTCCTCAGACGGGCCTACCAGATTGAGGTCGATGGCTACACCTTCTACTCGATGGCCGCGGACAAGGCCGACAAGCCCGCCATCCAGGAGATCTTCGGCAAGTTGGCAGACGACGAGGTCCAGCACAAGCTCTACCTCCAGGAGGTGATGGGCAACTACGAGGACAAGGGCATCAAGGCCTTCAACATCGCCCGCCGCGACCCTGACCTCAAGGCCTTCACCTCGACGATATTTTCGGCCGAATTCCAGAAACAGGCCGAGGGCACCGACTTCGAAATGGGCGTCTTGTCGGTCGGCATGACACTGGAATCTCGCGCCATCCAGTACTTCGCCGGCGCCGCAAAAAGTGCCGACGAGGGTGAAGTCAGAGACTTCTACAATTTCCT
The DNA here is from genome assembly GCA_029932545.1 of Thermoanaerobaculales bacterium. Taxonomy (GTDB): domain Bacteria; phylum Acidobacteriota; class Thermoanaerobaculia; order Thermoanaerobaculales; family Sulfomarinibacteraceae; genus DAOWGJ01. The sequence continues at coordinate 16,359 of JAOZPW010000047.1, forward strand.
CGCCGACTGGGAACGCCAGCACTTCGAAGCCCTGCAGCAGCTCTACAACGGTATCCGTGAGCAGGCCTGGGGGGATAGCGGTTTCTCTCCATTTTAGGGCAGTGATGGGACGTCTGCGCGGAGCAATTCGCGGGCGTATGGCTCGTGAAGTTGCCCCTCCGGAAAACGCACCGAGCGGGGGCGACCGACAGCACTCTGAACAGCGGTGACCTCGATGCGCCCCCGAAGGCCGGGGTTGGAATTTAGGACCTCCCGCTGAGAGTGAGGTCATCGACCCGAGAGAAGTGCTTCATATTCCTGGTGAGAAGGATACCGTTACGTTCGAGGCAGATACCGGCAATCAGGGAGTCCGCCATGCCGATCGTCTGCCCCTTTGTTTCGAGCCTGCGACGCACCTCGGCTGCGCGCCTCGCGGCGGGTGGATCAAGGGAAAAGACGTCAAGTACGTCGAGCAGGGCCTCCACCGCTGTCGCCTCTCGGCGAGTGCGGATTCCACTCAGAAGCTCGAACTCTGTGATGACCGTCGTGACGAACGAACTCGAAGTGAGTTCCAAAGCGATCCGATCGGCCATCGGTTTCCTGTCACGAAGAAA
>JAOZPW010000290.1 GCA_029932545.1 Thermoanaerobaculales bacterium
TCTCGGTCATGCAGGGCAGGATACAGGAGGAAGAACGAAGGCGGAAGGAAGGGCTATTTTGTGTTTTTCCTGGATTCTTGGCTTCCTTATTGTTTTCCTCGGGATTGGTCTTCGACAGACAGTCAGTCCTCCTCGACAAATCGCACTTTCAGATTGCGAGCTGCCCTGACCTCATCGACTCGCCTGACGGGGGTTTCATGGGGCGCTGCTCGCACCAATTCGGGTGTCTCTTCGGCTTCTTTTGCGATGGCCAGCATGGCTTCGCAGAAGGCCTCGATTTCCTCCGGGCCAAAACTTTCGGTGGGTTCGATCATCAAGGCGCCGTGTACGACCAGGGGGAAGCTCATTGTCGGCGGATGGAAGCCGTAGTCCAGGAGTCTCTTGGCGATGTCGGTGTTATGAACGCCGTGTTTGACCTGCACTGAGTCGTCAAAGACGACCTCGTGCATCGTCGGCGTGTCGTACTGAAGATGGTAGGCGCCTTCGAGCCGTTTCCTGATGATATTGGCGAAGAGCACGCCGGTTTCCGACATCTCCCGCAGGCCGTCGCCGCCCATACCACGCATGTAGACCAGGGCCCTGAGCAGGATCAGGAAGGATCCCGAAAAGCCGCGCAGCGAGCCGATGGAGTTCTCATCGGACCACAGCATTGAAAATCCGTCGTCTGTCTTGACGACCCGAGGCACCGGCAGGTAGGGGAGCAGCGCTTCGGAAACCGTTACGGGTCCGGCGCCGGGACCGCCCCCTCCATGTGGTGTGGAGAAGGTCTTGTGCAGATTGATATGCATGGCGTCGGCGCCCATCAGGCCGGGCAGGGCGCGTCCGACAAAGGCATTGAGGTTTGCGCCGTCCATGTAGACGAAGCCTCCGCGGGAGTGAACCAATTCTGCAATTTCAACGATGCGGTGTTCAAAGACGCCCAGGGTGTTGGGTACGGTCAGCATGACGGCGGCCACCGTCTCGTCCATCGCAGCGTCCAGGGCCTCGAGGTCGACGGCGCCGTCGGGTCCCGAGGCGATTTCGACGGCCCTGAACCCGGCAAAAGCTGCGGTGGCGGGATTGGTTCCGTGGGCGGAATCCGGTACCAGCACGACTTCGCGTTCCTCGCCCCGTGCCTTCAAGGCCTTGCGGATCATCAGGATTCCGGCCAGTTCCCCGTGGGCGCCGGCTGCGGGCTGGAGGGTGACGCCGGCCATACCGGTGATGGCTTTAAGCCACTCTTCGAGATCCCACATTACTTGCAGGACACCCTGAACCTGATGGTCAGGCTGGAGGGGGTGGGCGGCGTTGAAGGCGGAAAGCCCGGCAACGGCCTCGTTGATGCGGGGGTTGTACTTCATCGTGCACGAGCCCAAGGGGTAGAGCCCCTCATCCACGGCGTAGTTGAGTTGGCTCAGGCGGTGGAAGTGGGTAACCAGGTCCATTTCGCTGATGTCGGGCCAGAGTGGTTGGTCGTCCAGCAGGACCTCTGCCGGAAGGACGGACGCCGGTGGGGTCGAAGGGCCGTCGAATGCCGGCAAGAGGATTCCCTGGCGCCGCCGTCGCTTGGGGTTGCGTTCGAAAAACAGCGGTTCATCTCGGAGCGCTCGGCGTTTCATGATGCGGTCCTTGGCCCACACTTCTCACCACGGATCGTTGCGAGAGGCTCAAGACGCTGTGAGATTCGGCGTTCTCGCAAGTTGAGCGAGCGAAGGCGTACTTGAAGTACGGTGAGCGAGTGAATCGAGAAAGCGGCGAAGATCATGGTGTATTGGGCCTCGTAGCAGATTGGTGGTGAGTAGTGTGGGCTAGAACCTCGATCAGGGCATCGAGATCGGCGCTGGAGTTGTGTTCGGTCACGGCGACCAGCAGGCCATCCGGCCATTTGGTGCTCCAACGTGCGACGGGAATGCCGGCCAAAATGCCGGCCTCTGCAGCTTTGCGGGCGGTTTCCGCCCCGCCGATTGGCCCTTGAATCAGGAATTCGTTAAAGAAGGGAGAATCGGGGAACGCGAGCCGCCATCCGGTGTCTTCGTCAACCAGTCGGCGGGCCAGTTCATGGGCGCGGCTGAGGTTGTCTTCGGCCAGGCGCCTCAGTCCTGCACCGCCGATGGCTTCCAACCACACGGTGGCGGCCAGGGCCATCATGCCCTGGTTCGTGCAGATGTTGGAGGTCGCCTTGGCCCGCCGAATGTGCTGTTCCCGGGTCGAGAGAGTCAGACAGAAGGCTCGGTTGCCCTCGCTGTCGAGGGTTTCGCCGCACAGGCGGCCGGGCATCTGCCGGATGGTCTTTTCTTTGCAGGTGAAGAAGCCGAGATGAGGGCCGCCATATCCGGGCGCCACGCCGAAAGACTGGGCCTCACCGCAGACGACGTCGAAGTCGAAATGCCCGCCCGCCTTGAGGAGTGCCATCGAGAGGGCCTCGGTAACGACATGAACCGCAAGGGCGCCGACTCTGTGGGCAGCCTGAGCAACCACTGTGAGGTCTTCGACAACGCCGAGAAAATTGGGAGATTGTACGGCTACACAGCAGGTGTTGTCGGTGATCGCGGCTTCGAGAGCCTCGATGTCCAGCCGTCCATCCGGTCCGGCGGGAACGGTGACGATCTCCAGTCCGGTGGGGTCGGCGTAGGTCTCCAAAACTGATCGATAGATTGGATGTACGGTGTCGGCGATGACGACCCTCGGTCTTTTCAATCGCAGGACCCGGAAGGCAAAGAGCACGGCTTCGACCAGAGCGGTTGCCCCGTCGTAGAGCGAGGCGTTGGAGACTTTCATGCCGGTCAGGCGTGTCATCAGCGTTTGGAATTCGAACAGGGCCTGGAGTGTGCCCTGGGAAATCTCGGGCTGGTAGGGGGTGTAGGAGGTGAAAAACTCGGCGCGCGAAAGGACGGCATCGACGGCCGCGGGACGTATGTGGTTATAGACGCCCGCACCGAGAAAGCTGGGTTTCCTGGCCGCGGTTGTTGTATTCAGTCCCAGATCGAAGAACGCTCTTCGAAGGGATGTTTCATCCTGGGCGGGCGGAAGATCAAGGCGGTCGATGCAGACGCTCTCCGGGAGGCGCGCGAACAGTTGATCGATCGTCTCGAGGCCCAACTCATGCAGAAGATCCTGGCGATCTTGAGAACCGGCGCCGATCCACGGGTGCATCAGTGTTGCTCCGCCTCAAGTAGTGTTGCGTAGCTTTGAGGATCCAACAGGTCCATGCCTTCAACTGACCCTTTGATTTTGACCAGCCAGCCTTCGTCGAAGGGTGATTTGTTGACCAGGTCGGGGCTGTCCTCAAGGGCTTCGTTGGCCTCAATGACCTCACCCGAAAGGGGTGCGAGTATTTCGGAAACCGCCTTGACAGATTCCAGGGTTCCCATCTCCTCACCGGCTTCGACGGCATCGCCGACGGCCGGGAGTTCAACGAAGACCACTTCGCCCAACTGGTCTTGTGCATAATGAGTGATGCCGATGACTACGCTGTCGCCTTCGACGCGTACCCACTCGTGGCTCTTGGTGTAGAGCAGATCTTGCGGAATGGACATGGTGCCTCCTTGTGATCAGCCGCCTGGGCTGTCCGTATCTATTTCTTCCGTGAGTAGAAGGGTAATTTAATGACGCGGGCGCGAAGCCGGCGGGAGCGAATCTGGACGAAAAATTCCGACCCGATCTCGGTGTGATCTGTGGGCAGATAGGCCATGCCCAGGGCCTTGCCGAAGGTTGGTGATTGTGTGCCCGATGTCACCGAACCGACGGAGTTTTTATCGGTCTCACCTAGGAATACCTCGTGATCATTTCGTGCAATGCCGCGGTCGATCATCTCGAAACCGACAAGCCGGCGGCCGGTGCCGTTCTCAACCTGGGCTTCAAGGATGTCCCGCCCGATGAAGTCTCCCTTGGCCAGTTTGACGATCCATCCCAGACCCGCTTCCAGCGGTGTCGTCTCGGCATCGATCTCATGACCGTAGAGGCACATTCCCGATTCAAAGCGCAGCGTGTCGCGGGCGCCGAGACCGGCGGGCACCAGCCCTTTCGGGCCTCCTTCCGCCAAGAGGGCTCGCCATACAGTCGGTGCATCCTCAGGGGTGGTGTAGAGTTCAAAACCGTCCTCGCCGGTATAACCGGTGCGGGCTATCAAGGCTCGTCGACCGGCGATCTCACCCCAAACAAAACGGTAGTAGCGGATGGCAGAAAGGTCGGTTGAGGTCAGCGCCTGTGCAATCTCGGGCGCCAGCGGCCCTTGAATCGCGATCTGTGCCCACTGGTCGGAACGGTCCTCGACGACGACTCCGTCAACGCCCTCCGCAAGGCCCTGAAGGTAGGCGACGTCTTTCTGCCGGTTGGCCGCATTGACGACAAGAAGGAATTCGTTCTCCTCCATCCGGTGCACCAACATATCGTCGACAAAAGTGCCTTGCGCGTACATCAGTCCGGTGTACTGGGCTCGTCCAATGGCCAGCTTCGAGTGATCGTTGCAGGAGATATTCTGCACGAAATCGAATGCTTTCGGGCCGGTGATGAACACCTCTCCCATGTGGGAGACATCGAACAGGCCGGCCTTCGTTCGGACCGCAGTGTGCTCTTGGGCCAACGAGGTGTATTGCACCGGTAGCGAGTACCCGGCAAAGGGGACCATTCGCCCTCCGGCAGCAAGGTGTTGATCGTAAAGGGGCGTTTTCTGAAGACTTTCGGACTCGGTCATCCGGTCCTCCTTTGCATAACGGTCATCAATAGAATA
>JAOZPW010000291.1 GCA_029932545.1 Thermoanaerobaculales bacterium
CACGATCATGGGGGCCAAAGACTTCGGCATGCGCATCTGGATGGACCCGGGCCTGCTCAAGGCCAGAGGACTGACGACCGACGACGTCATGGCCGCCCTGCGGGAACAAAACGTGCAGGTCGCTGCCGGCAAGATCGGAGAACCGCCGACCAAGACTGGTCAGAGTTTTGAGTACACGGTCACGACCCTTGGACGCCTCGAAGATCCCGAGCAGTACCGCAAGATCATCGTCAAACGCGGCAATGACGGACGGATCGTTCGTATTGAGGACGTGGCCCGGGTTGAGCTGGGTTCACAGACCTACGCCTGGTACGCACAACTGGACGGCAAGCCAACGGCAATGTTGAGCGTCTACCAGATCCCGGGATCCAACGCCCTCGAGGTCGCCTCAGGAATCACGGCAGCGATGGAAGACCTCGGTGGCAGCTTCCCGGAAGGACTTGAGTGGGCCGTGCCCTTCGATTCCACCGACTACATTTCGCAATCAATCAGCGAGGTCGTCTCGACATTGCTGGTCGCCATTTTTCTGGTGATTTTGACGGTCTTCATCTTCCTTCAGGACTTTCGAACCACCCTGGTGCCGGCGGTGACCATTCCCGTGTCACTGATCGGCACTTTTGCCGTCATGCTGATCTCTGGTCAGAGCATCAACAATCTGACGCTCTTTGGTCTGGTGCTGGCCATCGGCATCGTCGTCGACGACGCCATCGTCGTCGTCGAGAATACGATGCGCCTGATGGAAGACGAGGGCCTCGGCGCCAAGGAAGCAACCGCCAAAGCGATGGGTGAAGTCGGCGGCGCGATCGTCGCCACGACTCTGGTTCTTCTGGCGGTCTTCGCTCCCTCGATGGTCATGCCCGGCCTGACCGGCCGCATGTACCGGCCCTTCGCCATCACGATCTCGGTTGCCACAATCTTTTCGTCGATCAACGCCCTGACCCTGAGCCCTGCATTATGCGGTCTGCTCTTGAAGACCTCGACCAAAGAACCTCGGGGTTTCTTCAAGTGGTTCAACCGCGTCTTTGACTCGAGTACAAGGGGCTACATGGCCGCTGTTCGCACGGTGACCCGGCGTGCCGCCTTCGCCATGATTCTGGTCCTTGGTTTCCTCATTGCCTCAGGATTCGGTCTGACTCGGCTTCCCGCTGGTTTTGTCGATGCCGAAGACGAAGGTTACTTCTACGTCAATGCCCAACTCCCTGCCGCGGCCTCCCTGGAACGGACCACTGAAGTCATGGAACGGGTCAACACAATCTTGATGGAAACACCCGGCGTAAAAAACACAATCATCGTTGGCGGCTATACGTTGCTGGATGCCATCCAGGGCTCCAACTACGGCTTCTTGATCGCGACCCTGGAACACTGGGACGACCGAGAACACACCGTCGAGGAATTGATGCGAATGGTCCAGCCGCAACTCGCCCAAATCCAGGAGGGCGTCGTCTTCGCCTTCGGACCGCCCCCGATTTCCGGTCTCGGCGCCGCGGGCGGCTTCCAGCTTGAACTCCAGGACCGCGGGGGCGCCGGACTGATCCTGCTGGAGACCATCGCCAACGACGTCGTCGGCAAGGGTTCTGCCAGTCCTGTCATCACCCGCGTCAATCAGAACTTCCGCGCCGGAGTACCACAGCTCTTTGTCGACATCGACCGGACCAAGGCCAAGAGAATGGGCATCCCTCTGGAAACGATCTTCAGCACTCTACAGGCCAACCTCGGCGCCACCTATGTCAACGATTTCAATCTGTTCGGGCGTACGTGGCGGGTGATGGTCCAGGCGGATCAACAATACAGAGCCAACCCCGAAGACATAACACGCCTCGAGGTTCGAGGGGCCTCCGGGAAAATGGTACCTCTGGGCACCCTGGTGCGAGTATCCAGCACCGTCGGACCGGAGACCATCAACCGTTTCAACATGTTCCCCGCAGCCACGATCACCGGCTCCCCGATGCTGGGCTATAGCGAAGGCCAGGCGGCGGATGAAGTCGAGCGGCTCGTCCGTGAAAGCGCCCCGACCTCGATCGGAATGGAATGGTCCGGCGTCACCCAGCAACAAAAGGCTGCGGGCAATATGGCCCCGTTGATCTTCGGCATGGCGATCATCTTCGTCTACCTCTTCTTGGCTGCTCAGTACGAGAGCTGGTCGATTCCCTTTTCGGTGCTCTTGACCGTACCCCTGGCCATCCTCGGGGCAACTCTGATGACCATGGCACGAGGGCTGGATAACGGCATCTATTTTCAAATCGGCATGATTCTCCTGATCGGCATGGCCTCTAAAAACGCCATTCTGATCGTCGAATTTGCCAAGCAACTCCATGAGGAGGGGCAGTCTGTCCTGGACGCCGCGTTGAACGCGGCTCACCTGAGGTTCCGGCCCATCTTGATGACGGCCTTTTCCTTCATCCTCGGTGTGATCCCGTTGGTGATCGCCACCGGCGCCGGAGCCAAGAGCCGGGTCGCACTTGGCAGCGCGGTGCTTGGGGGCATGGCCCTGGCGACCATGCTCGGAGTCTTCGTCATCCCGCTGCTTTACTACGTCATCCAGAGCCTTTCGGAACGGTTCTTCGGTTCTGATGTTGAACCCCAGACCGAGGAGATGGCCACCGAAGAATCGTAAAGGCCACCGTTCCTTCGGTTCCACACTTGCGTCGAACTGTCATAATATGACAGAATATAACAAATGCAGACGATCACGGAGATCGCGATTCAAAAGGCGGAGCGGGGCGTCTTTACCAGAGAGCAGGCCGCACTCTGGGTAGGGAGTCGAAATGAGCGCCTTGACGGACTGCTCAAGAGGGCCGTGGCGAGAGGTGAGATCTGGCGAGTCCACCGGGGGCTCTACAGTGTATCCGACCGGTACTCTCGGGGCAGAATCAACCCCCTCGAGTTGGCGCAGCGCATTCATGGTCCGAGTTATATCAGCCTTGAAAGCGCCCTGTCCTACCATGGTTGGATTCCTGAAGCAGTTCATGCCATCACTTCTGTTTCTCTGGGTCGGTCGCGCTCGTTCGAATCCCCGGTCGGGCTGTTCAGCTTCGCTCGTGTTCCGCAGTGCAGGTTCCTGGCGGGGGTTCGCAGGATCCAGGAGGATGGGGGGAGCGCCTTCTTTCTGGCAACTCCGCTCAAGGCGTTGGCCGACCATGTCTACGTCCATCAGCGTGACTGGCATTCTGCAGCCCCGGTCGTTGACAGTCTACGTGTTGATCCTGAGTTCCTCGCCGAACTGGGTGGGGAGCTGTTTGATGAGGTCATGACCGCGTACAAGCCCGGCCGCGTATCCCGTTTTCTGGTCGGCCTCAGGAAGGAATTGAAGCTGTGAGTGTCGAGATTATCCAGGAACGACTCAACTCCTACTCCTGCAAATCTACGCTCGACGAAGAGATGGCTCTTCGCGAGATCACTCAGGAAATCATTCTGGCCGGCCTGGGGAGGACAGCCTTTTTTTCACAGGCTGGGTTCCAGGGAGGTACCTGTCTGCGCATCTTTCACAGCCTTAACCGGTTCTCGGAAGACATGGACTTTGCCCTCGCTTCGCCTGATCCAACATTCCGGTTTGCCTCCCACCTCGATCAGGTCAGGAAGGAACTGTCGGTCTATGGGTTTGAATTTGAGATTGATGACCGGTCCGAGGTCGGCGAAACGGTGCGGCAGGCTTTTGTGAAAGATGGATCCCTGGGCAAGTTGCTCAGCCTGAACTACCGGCCGCGTGCCGGCCGTATGCGGAAGATCCGTATCAAGCTGGAAGTGGATACGAATCCACCACCGGGGGCATCATACGAAATGCCGGTTTTGGACTACCCGTTTCCGGCTGCGGTTCGTATCTTCGACCTTCCCAGTCTGTTTGCCGGCAAGCTCCATGCGCTCTTGTGTCGCAACTATCACAAAGGTCGGGACTGGTACGACTTTGTCTGGTACACGGCACGACGGACTCCCATTAATCACGAATTGCTCTCTGCCGCATTGGACCAACAGGGACCGTGGGAGGGTCTGGGGCCGCAGACAGACAACGACTGGTGTAATGAGCAGCTTAGCGCCAAGATCGAAGAGATTGACTGGGTGGAGGTCCGACGAGATGTCCAACGGTTCGTGAGGCCGCATGAACTGCCTTCGCTCGAACTCTGGAGCAGAGAGTTCTTTTTCCAACAAAGTGCCAAGCTCAGCAAGGTGAGCTCGCCTGAGTAGGATTGCGTCTCTGCGCCTCTGCGTTTCTTTGTGTTGATTGATTTCTGGAGTCAGCGGGTGAATACTGAAGAGGATTGGTTCGGCACTTCGGTAGCAATCAGCGGTGACACCGTAGTCATCGGGGCGGTTAATCACGCCGACAATGGTTCGGACTCTGGATCGGCAGTTGCTCTCAGCGGACTCCGTCAATTATTTTGACCTGGAAGACCCCGCCGATATTGCCCGGTTGCACGAACCGATGACCGCACTCAGTCCTTTGCGGAACCCGGTCGTTATCGATGAGGTTCAGCGAAGACCGGACCTCTTTCCTGTTCTGCGCGTCCTCATCGACCGCCAAGACTGTCCTGCCCGTTTTCTCGTTCTGGGGAGCGCCTCTGGCGATCTATTACGGCAGACCTCGGACTGGCGCGTGTCGCGGTGTTATATCCCGGTTCCAAGCGCTATCCCTTGTCGGAACGGGTGGAGGCTGTGCCGTTACGCACCGTGTGCGATGGGGAATCGGTTTTCGCCTGAT
>JAOZPW010000292.1:0-1198 GCA_029932545.1 Thermoanaerobaculales bacterium
CATCGCCGACCATCTTAGGATCAGCGTTTCCGATCTCTACGGACCCGCTCAGAATGTGGTCGACCTGGCCTCGAAAATGCGACTTTCGAGCAAACACTCCCTCGAAGAGCGCCGGCGGGAGATGCGGTCGTTGGCCGAAGCTCTTCGGGTTCGCCGGGAGATCTCTTCGATCTTTGTAGGGAACGATGACGGCAGCTTCTCACTCATTCGTTCACTTCAAGGTCGAGAGGTGATTCGGCTCGCCCTTGACGCCCCACCCGAAGCACAGATCGCCCTGCAAACCATCGTCAACTCCGATAACAACGAGACCACGGAGACTCTGGACTATTTCGACAGCAACGACGACCTCGTTGAACATCGGGAAATGACCTGGAGTGCATTCGACCCGCGAGAGCGGGATTGGTACCGGCAGGCCATCGAAAAAGAGGAGCAGGTCGCCACCGGCGCCTACGTTTTTTTTACCGCCCGCGAGGTCGGTGTGACGATCGCCCGGAGGCTGGCCGGTGGTGATGGGGTTGTCGGAGTTGACCTCGGCCTGTCCGACCTTTCGGCCGGTCTTGCCGGTCACACCGTCACACCTTCGAGTCGCCTGGTACTGCTCAATCGTGCGGGTGAGGTATTCGCATCTTCGGATCCCCGCTTTGCGGCCGGGTTGGTGGAGGATCAGGAGACGGGCAAGGTCGAACTCCCCCATCTGTCGGAGCTGTTGGACCCCGTGTATCTCCGTCTCGCAGAGACTTTCGATGGAAAAACCGGGAAACACGAACTCGATGTCGGCGATCGAACTTGGTTGGTATCAATATCGTCGCTGCCGGTTCGGGCCGGCGGATCGATCTCGCTGATCACGCTGCTGCCCCGCGATGAGCTCCTTGTCGATGCAATCCGCACTCGCAATCAGAGCCTGCTGATCTCTCTCCTGATGTTGGTGCTCACCATTGCTCTGGCTCTCATCATCTCCCGCCACATTTCTCAGTCATTGAGGACCCTGGCCAAGGAGGCAGAGCATATTCGCGAGTTGCGCTTCGAGACACCGATCACGGTGCACTCCCGAATTAAAGAGGTTTCGGACTTGGCCGCGACCATGGAAGTGATGAAGGGGTCAATTCAGCAGTTCCTCAACATCAGTCACGCCCTCTCGGCTGAGAAAAGCCGTGACCGGCTGCTGGAGATGATCCTCGAAGAGGCGCGCTCGGTGTGC
>JAOZPW010000292.1:1298-4669 GCA_029932545.1 Thermoanaerobaculales bacterium
TCGGTGTGCTCCAGTTGGTCAATGCCCGCGGCACGGACGGTAGCCTCAGGCCGTTCACCGACGAGACCATCCCCTACATCGAGGCGCTCTGCTCGGATGCTGCGGTCGCCCTGGACAACCGACGCCTGCTCAAGGCGCACAAGGATTTGCTCGAGTCGTTCATCCACGTCTTGGCCGGCGCCGTCGATGCCAAATCACCCTACACCCACGGTCACTGCCGGCGGGTCCCGGTCATCGCCCGGCTGTTGGCCGAAGCGGCACAAGAACAGAACGAGGGACCCTTCGAGGCCTTCCAACTGTCCGAGGACGAGTGGTACGAACTCCACATCGCCAGCTGGCTGCACGATTGCGGCAAGGTCACCACCCCGGAGTACGTCGTCGACAAAGCAACCAAGCTCGAGACCCTGGGAAATCGCATTCACGAGATCAGGACCCGGTTCGAAGTTTTGTGGCGAGATGCCGAGATTAAGTTTCTGAGAGAGGCCGCAAACGGGGCCGATCGCAGTCAACTGAAAGAACGACAGGCCAAGCTCCGCGACGATTTCGAATTCATATCGCGATGCAATCAAGCCGACGACCCACTTTCTGTCGAGGACCTTGAGAGAATCGAGCTCATAGGCGCGCAGACCTGGTTTCGACACTTTGACGATGGACTCGGCCTTTCACACGGTGAACGGCGATTGCGCGGTTCGCGCCCGGAACCTGGGCTCCCCACCATTGAGACCCTGCTTGCCGACAAGCCGGAACACATCGTGCCCCGTAAAGAAGGCCAACATCCTTTTGGGGATCAACCGCATCAATTCAAGATGGATGTGCCCCAACACCTCTACAACCGTGGGGAACTCTACAATTTGAAAATCGCCCGAGGCACTCTGACCGAAGAGGAGCGGTTCAAGATCAACGAGCACATCATTCAGACCCTCAGAATGCTCGAACGATTGCCCTTCCCGCGCGAACTCAAACGAGTCCCCCAATGGGCCGGCACCCACCACGAAAAGCTGGACGGTACCGGTTACCCATGCCGGCTCGGAGAAGAAGACCTGTCGATTCCGGAACGAATCATGGCAGTCGCCGACGTGTTCGAGGCATTGACTGCCGCCGATCGGCCCTACATGACCCCAAAAACCCTCAGCAAGGCCATCTGGATCATGCGGTCGATGGCAGTGGCAGGCCACCTCTGTCCGGAGGTCTTCGCCCTCTTCCTGACATCGGGCGTCTACCAAGACTACGCGGAGAAACACCTGCAACCCGAGCAACTCGATGAGGTCGACGTTGCCGAGGTCCTGGCCGAGCTGCCTGCCTCCTGAATAGGTAAGTCGGAGCCGGAACCAAAGAGTACAGCCTCCGAGGCGAGCTTTTCCCTGAGTCCGTCGGAATTTCACCACAGAGACACAGAGGACACAGAGGGCAACTCGGGGGCGCTCCCGGCGTTCGCCCACCCGCTTCGCGGGCTCATCAGAAGGCCTGTCCATCGCCCTGGACGCAGGGCGTCCCATCGAAATACAGGCCTTCAGCACGCGGGCTTCGCCCGCTCGGGCGAACCAGTCCGGCGCATTAGGTTGGCATCAGGCGGTGTGCGCCGGAGCCCAGGGGCACGCGAAGCGTGCTTGGGCAGAAGAGAGGCGGGTGACATGAGCTGGTTCTTGGAGCTCGTTTCTCTTCTGACCTCAGCGGACGAAGTCCGCGTACCGGGCGGGGCTGACGACCCCGTCGGGACTCTCCTCCGTGTTTTCCTCTGTGTCCTCTGTGTTAATTCTCTTCCGAAAAATCCGCCTGGCGTTTTCGAGACAGTTCAAGTTGATCTATTTTCCGTTTTCCTTCGCCGGCAGTGACCGGCTGAGCACGATGTAGCCGATGATGCCCGAGATCAGCGATGCAACCAGGATGCCCACCTTCGAATTGGCCACCAGAAGCGGGTCGACAAAGGCGAGCTCGGTGACGAAGAGGGACATCGTGAAACCGATGCCGGCCAGGCAGCCGGCGCCGATGATCTGTCCCCAGTTGACCCCCTCCGGAAGAGCTCCCCTCCCGCTGCGAACGACGATCCAGGCGAGCAGACCAACACCGACCGGCTTGCCGACGATCAAACCCAGCATGATGCCCAGGCTGATGGGGTTGGCGAGCGTGTCCAGGATACGACCGTCGAAGTGCACCCCGGCGTTGGCCAGAGCGAAGAGTGGCAGAACCAGCCACACCTGAATCGGGTGCAGGTAGTGTTCCATGGCGAGACCCGAGGGCAGGGCCTTGCCGGCCATGGTGTGCATGCTCTCGACGGCGTCAAGTTGCTTCTCGTCGTGAAGGATGCTGTCATCGGACACCTCCATGCTCTCGATCAGGTCCGCCTGCTTGCGAAAGCGGTTTACGAAGTCCCCGAGGTTGACGCGGGGCCGCACCGGGATGACCAGGGCCACCAGAATACCGGCCACAGTCGCGTGCACGCCAGAGGTGAAGACCGCCATCCAGATGGCGAAGACCAAGATCTGCAGAAAAGCCAGGCGCCTGAAGCCTGCACGTACCAGAAGGAACAAAACGGCCAGCAGGATACCAGCCACCCCCAGCGCGCCGAAACGGATCTTCTCGGTATAAAAAATAGCGATCACCATGACCGCGCCGAGGTCGTCGGCGATAGCCAGTGCGGTCAGAAAGACCTTGAGCCCGATGGGCGCCCGGCTGCCGAAAACTGCCAGCACCCCGAGGGCGAAAGCGATGTCGGTGGCCATCGGAACGCCCCAGCCAGGGGCGCCTTCACCGCCGACGTTGAGCATGGCATACATCGCCGCCGGCACCACCATGCCGCCGACCGCGGCGGCCACCGGCAGGATCGCCTTGTCAAAAGACGACAAATGACCGACCACCAACTCACGCTTGATCTCCAGGCCGACGACAAAGAAGAAGAGCACCATCAACCCGTCATTGATCCAGTGATGCAATGACAGCTTGAATGCCTCGTCGGCCCAGGTGAACCCCAACTTGATGTGCAGCAGGTGATCGTAGAGGCCTTGCCACGGCGAGTTCGCCCAGATCAGGGCGATGACGGTACAAGCGAGCAGCAGGATGCTGCCCGTCACCTGGGAATGTACGAACCACTCGAAGTAGCCGCGAAATCCGCTTCGTTGGTATTGGTTATTCATGCTGTTGCTTCCCTCACAATCTCTTAAGAATGATGATATCGAATCTCCGGGCATCATCAAAACACAATTCCGACTTTCCGCCTTCATGAGGTAAGATGTCTCTTTCGAGGAATAAGGAGGCATACGGTATGAAAAAGACAGCAGTCGCTCTGTTGGCAATCGTTCTATTGGCAGGTATCCCCTGGGCCCAGGAGGCACCTCCCATTTCTGAGGTCACGGGCGAAGATCAACTCGTCAAGG
>JAOZPW010000048.1 GCA_029932545.1 Thermoanaerobaculales bacterium
CCATGCTGGGTTCCAAGTCGTCCCTCAACGCCGCCGTGGCCTGTGCCGTAGCTCTTTGGCAATTCCGCTAGGAGCCTGTAGGGCATAGGCCGCCGAAGCGACTGTAGAGTTGAGTTGATCCTCGGCCTCTGCCCCACAGGCTCCTATAATGCGCTGCGCGCATTGTTGGGGCGGGAAATTACTGGAAACAATTTTTCTCCGGCATACCAATTGTTGCGACGGGCGTCCCGCCTGCCTGAGCCGGCGTTTACTGTTGGAGATCAGCTCTATCACCGGTTTCTTCTACCGGATGCCTTCCATGAACTCCGGCTTGAGGAAATCCGGGTCCGGATAGGTATAAAAACCTTTGCCGGTTTTGATGCCCAGAGATCCCTGTTCAACAAACTCAATGAGGTAGGCGGCATTGCCCTTGCGTTTGGGGTCATTGGTTTTTGTGGCCCAGTAATCAGTAATCTTATAGACGGTGTCAAGGCCGACGGAATCCATGATTCCAAAAGGGCCCACAGCAGTTTTCATGATACCCATCCAGGCACGGTCAATATCTTCCGGTGCAGCTACACCGATTGAGGCCAGATTCAATGCCGATCCCAGCAGTTCCATCAGCATGGTATTGAAGACGTAGCCGTGCTGTTCTTTTTTCAATTCAATAGGAAATTGATCAATGTCCTTGCAAAACTCCAGGATCGCCTCCAGGGTCTTTGCCGAGGTTCCAGGGTGGGGCATCACATCAACGACATTGGTGATCGAACAGTCGTGAAAATGCAGCGCCGCAAATCGATCCGGGCGACCGGTGGCCTCCGCAATCATGGACGGCAACAAGGTCGATGAGTTGGTCGTGAAGATGGCGTGGTCAGGACAGATTGTATTGAACTGCGAGAAGACCTGTTGTTTGAGGGCCGGATCTTCAGGCACTGATTCACTGATCAGATCGGCCTTTCGACCTGCCGCTTCCGGGTCACTCGAGAATTGTATCCGTAAGAGTCCGGCATCTATTGCTTCTTGTTCCGCCCGGCCTTTTCTCACAAGGTCTCCGGCAAGTTTTTGCAGCCGTCGTTCGGCCTTTTCAAGGGCCTGGTCATACGCGTCATAAATGATCACGTCAAACCCTGAAGTGGCACACTGGAGCCCGATCTGGAGACCCATGGTTCCGGCTCCCAGAATCAATACATTACGAATCGTGTCATCGTGCATAGTCCCCCCACTCCTTTATCAACTGAACAGTATCGGGTTTATGCCAACATTCCACCATCACAGATCAGACTGGCGCCGGTGGTAAATGAAGCCGCATCAGACACAAGATAGAGAACCGCCCCCGCCATTTCTTCGGCCTGGGCATAACGGTTCATGGGAATCTGAGACACGGCATAGTTTCTGATCTCGTCCGAAGAAATGATGGCACTGGCGAATTTGGTGTCGGTAAGTCCCGGCAGCAGGGTATTGACCCGAATTCCCTTGGGAGCAAGTTCCCGGGCCAGGGTCTGACCCATGTTGACCAGGGCGGCCTTGGTGGCCGAGTAGACCCCTTGGTACATTCCGGGTTTCACCGCATTGACCGACGCAACATTGACGATGGCGCCTTTGCCCTTCATCAATGGGACCGCATATTTGATCATAAAGAACGGCCCCTTGAGGTTGACATCCAGGGTCTTGTTCCAGACTTCTTCATCGGCAGTAATCAGCTTGCCAAAATGGGGGTTGGTGGCCGCATTGTTCACCAGGATATCCAGCGACCCGTACTTTTCCACTATTTTTTCATACAAGGCCTTGATCTGATCGGAGTGCCCGGTGTGGCAAGCCATGGCCTCGGCCTTGAGACCCATCTCCCTGATTCCGGCAGCCGCCGTCTCCAGGCTTTCGGCTTTCCTGCTGACCAGAATGCACTGGGCGCCGTACTGGGCCAGTTTCTCGGCGACCGCGAGGCCGATTCCCCGGCTGGCCCCGGTGATAACTGCAGTTCTTCCGTCCAGGTTGAAATCACTCATCTCGTTTTCCCTCCATAATTTCTGTCCTGTTCGTTCAGGTTGGCAGCATGACAATGAATCACGACCCACTGCGGGCCCTGAAGGACCCACCTACAAATTCAGGGTTCAGAGAGCTCAGTGTAGGCGCGTCCTTCAGGGCGCGCGGTTGTGCAGCTCCCAACCACCACTCGGTGCCTTCAACCTGAATCAAAGGAACAGGTCCAAAATCATAAATCCGAGGCTTCAATGACTTTAAGGGCAGTTTTTTCAAGGGCGATGACAGCGTAGATCAATGCGGCAAACCGCTTGTTCATCGTTATTTTGTGAAAATACCGGTAATAAATCTGCTGGGCGATGACCGCAAGCCGGAACAGGCCGAAGCAGTAATAAAAGTCGAATTGACGGGTACTGCGACCGGTTCGTTTTTCATAATGATCCAGGATTTCCTGCCGGGTCAGGGCGCCCGGCATGTTGGTGGGCATGGTTCGTATCATCAGCATGCTCTCGGGATCATTTTCCTCAACCCAATAAGCAAGCGAGTTGCCGAGATCCATCAAAGGGTCGCCGTAGGTCGTCATTTCCCAATCCAGAACCCCAATGATCTTTTCAGGCTTGCCGGGATCCAGAACCACATTGTCAAACTTGTAATCATTGTGGACGATGGTGGGATGATCCGTGTCCGCCGGCATCTTTTCCTTGAGCCAGGCCATCAGGCTCTCGCAATCCGGGGCATCGTCCGTCTTTGCCTTGCGATAGCGCCCGCTCCAGCCCTCCACCTGACGTTGGACGTAACCGGCCGGCTTCCCGATGAAGTCGAGGCCTGCACTCTTGACATCAATGGCATGGATATCCGCCTGAAGATCAACCAGGGTCCGGCAGAGGTTGGCGGCTTGCTCTGTTGAAAATGAGAAGTCCTCGGGCAGATCCTTCCGCAAGATGATGCCGGACAGTTTCTCCATTACAAAAAATGGAGTGCCGATGATCGATGGATCGCTGGTGAATGCCAGTGGTTTTGGGCAGTAGGGAAATACCGGGTACAGGGCCTTGAGAACGTTGTATTCCCTCTCCATGTCATGGCCCGCCTTGACCTTGGCCCCGACCGGGGGACGGCGCAGGACCATCTGCCGGCCGCCCATTTCAATCAGATAGGTCAGATTGGAATACCCACTGGGAAACTGGGTGATGGCAATATCACCGCCACAATCCTCGATATTTTCCTGAAGAAATGTCCGTACCTCGAGCGGATCCACTTCCTCTCCGGGTCTGATTGTTACGGCTCTGTCAATTACCGGCATGCTCTCCTCCACCTTCACTTTATAGCGCATCGGCAGCCAATGGGGTTTACTTATAAAATGGCTTCTTGCAAAATTCCGCCCGTCACGATGCGGGGCAGGAGCCCCGCGCTCCACGATGAGTCTCGACAGTCCCTTTGACTTCTCATTTTTGTACCTCTTCGTGCCTTTTGGTGCCTATTTCACGCGCCTGCGTTTTTTCAACCTGTCTCCCGAACCAGGCAGAACGCCTCGACAATGCCGACGAGATGATCTGCAAATTGATCCACCGACACGTTCAGTTTTCGGTATTTCCAACGCTTGAGATACCACTCCTGTTGCATGGCCTTGATCATGCCGGCAGTCAGTTCGTGATTCCCGGGCATGAAAACACCGCGCTCTTCCCCACACCCAAGAATCTCAGCAAGGATCTGTTGGGTAGAGCCCTCCATGGCTTTAACCACTTTCAGCTGTGCCGGTTGAATACTCCTGGCCTCCATGAATGTGAAGTAAAACCACGGCCGGTAGAGTTCAGAGAGAAAAACATGGCCCTTGATCACCGTTCTGAGTTTTCTAAGGGAATCTTCATGGGTATCGGAAATCTGTTTGAGATTTCGCTTCATTATGGACCACCCGTGGGTCTGGATAATTCCCAGAAGTTCTTCCTTGCCGGTGAAATAGTGATACAAAGACCCCAGGCTCATGCCGGTCTCTCGACTGAGATCCCGCATGCTCATCGCCTGGAATCCCTTCTTGGAGGCAATCTTGAATACGGAATCAAAGATTTTTTCAAGATTATTGACTGCGGTTTTCTCCTTCTTGATCTGAATGGAGTCCTTATTATTGAGGAACACCTCACGGGCGATATCCCGGCTTGAGGACGCATACAATTTCTTGAACTCTTTGTAATTCATTTCAATTTCATCTCAATATTAAGACTCCGCATCCCTTGAATGTGCCTTAACTTTTCGACAACTTTCTCAAGATCCGTTTGGCCACCGAACTCTTATGGACTTCGTCGGCGCCGTCGTAAATTCTGGCAGCCCGTTCATGGCGGTAGAAAAATGCCAGAATGGTGTCATCGGTCATACCAAGGCCACCATGCACCTGAAGAGCTCGGTCGACAATCTGGTTCATGGTGTTGGCAACCATGAATTTGATTGTGGAAATGGAATCCCGCGCTGCGGCGGCGCCATAATTATCAATCTGCCACGCAGAGTTCAGGGTCAGAAGCCTTGCCGCATGGAGTTCTGCTGTGGACTCCGCAATCCAGTTCTGGATGGTCTGTTGGCTGCCCAGGGTTCTGCCGTCCGGAGAAATCACCCGTTCATTGGCTCGTTTGCACATCAGCTCGAGAGCACGTTGACCGATCCCCAGCCATCTCATGCAATGGTGGATCCGGCCCGGCCCCAGGCGGTCCTGGGCAATGACAAATCCATGGCCTTCGGGGCCCAACAGGTTTTTCTGGGGCACCCTGCACCCTTCAAACAGAATCTCCGCGTGAGAGAAATAGTCGCTGCCTTCGTGACCCATGACCGGGATGTTGCGAACGAGGTTGAAGCCCGGAGTGTTGGTCGGCACGATGATCATGCTGGCCTGGCGATAGGTCGATGCCTCCGGATTTGTGACCGCCATGGCAATGGCAAAATCAGCTCCGTCTGCCGCCGTCGTATACCATTTGTGACCGTTGATCACATAGTCGGCGCCATCCTTGACCGCCGTGGTCTCCAGCATGACGGGATTTGATCCCGGCATGTCCACCTCGGTCATCGCAAAACAGGATCGAATTTCACCCATGACCAGGGGGTTGAGGTAGCGTTGTTTCTGTTCTTCGGTTCCGTGATCGTGCAGGATCTCGACGTTACCGGCATCTGGCGCCTGACACCAGAAAACATAGTGACCCAGGGGCGACCGGCCAAGGGCTTCAGATACCAGACCGTGCTCCAACAGGGAGAGCCCCATGCCTCCGCACTCAACCGGAAAATTTGGCGCCCAGAGCTCCATTTTCTTCACCATCTCCTGTTTTTCCCGGAGTACCGGCAGCAGTTCCCTGAAGTCTTTCGCCAAGAAATCCGGCTCGAGGGGAATAAGTTCCGCCTCCACAAATTCCTGGATCATGTCCACAATGGTCTGAATCCTATTTGAAATCGTAAAATCCATTGCTCTTTCCTCTCTTTGTCAAAAAAACATCGATAAATTCAAATACGTCTTCGATAATGCAGAGATCTGCATGGAGAAATATCGGGGCCTCCGGATTCTTGTTGATGGCAACCACAAATTCGGCTTTCTTCATGCCGGCCAGATGTTGGGAAGAACCGGAAATACCGCAGGCAATATAGAGTCTGGGCGACACTGTTGCCCCCGTAATGCCTACCTGGTGCTGATATTCGATCCACTTCATGTCTATCAAGGGCCGGGAGGCGCCAACCGCTGCAGAAGAAAACGATTGCGCAAACTCAAAAATTTCTTTGAGATTTTCTTTCTCTTTGATTCCCCGGCCCGCGGCGACAATGACCTTCGCTTCTTTCAGGGCCTGGTTTTCACACGACCTTTTGAGTGTCCGGCGATGCCGAATCCGCTGGTCTCCGTATCCTGCTGGCTGATGAGGGAGATCGCGAATTTCCAACCGTCCGGACTTCTGCTCTTCCCCGACCGCTGCCTTGAATATCCCAGGCATCACAGTGAGCACGACAGGCCGATGTTGAGTCGGGCGAACCAGGAGGTTTCGGCTGTTATCGAATACTGGACGTGAATAGATCAGCCCCTCTTCATCAGTACGGATACCGTTGACTGCCGGTACTGATGCAGCATTGATTCCCACGGCCAGGCCGGGAGCAAAATCCTGCCCTTGAGGCGTATGGGCTATCAGGATATGAGAAGGATTCAGTTCTTCGGCCAGTTGTTCAATGCAAGAGATATAGATTTCGCCGCTGTAGGCCGAGCCTCTTGCAAGACTCCCAGAGTCACCATGCGGGGCAGGAGCCCCGCGCTCCCACATGCAGTCCCAGCGAGCTTTTCGCCCTTTTTCTTTGTGCTTTTTTGTGCCTTTTTGTGGCTCTTCTATGGTTTTTGCAAAAGGCTCGGTCTTGAGCTCCGGAATCTGAAGCCCGATGACATCCATGCCTGTTCGTTGTGCGATCGTCTCGGCCAGGGGCAAGGGGTGATCTGCCGGCACAATGACATGAATGGCGGGAGAAGACTGTTGCGAGGGGAGGTTTTTCTCGATCACACGGGCTGCGGCGACCAGTTCCCAGGTTACGGGCCGGATCTGATTTGCAAAGATCTCCGCGATGACGAATATCTGTTTCATAGGAGGTCTTTCTCTTTCAAAAAGGCAAGAAATTCAGCCGCCTTGTCGGATAAAGATCCCTCCAGCACCCGGCCTGATCTGGTTTTTTTTGGATATTCCGTGCCGATCGAAATCTCCCTTGCCTGGATCGGCTCAGGGAAAAGATCCAGCTCCTTGAAGGTCTCAATCTTCTTTTGGCCTGCGGCCAGCATGCTCGAGAGTTTGGGATACCTGGGGGTATTGATACCTGCCTGAATGGTCAGCACGGCAGGCATTGTGATCGTAAGGCAGTCCCTCAATCCATTGTCCAACTCGCGCTCAACCTCGATCGTCATGTCGCTCGAGGGCACACTGGTCTTGATCACAGAAGTTGCACAAGGGAGTCCCAGAATTTTGGCCAGCATGGGACCGGTTTGGCCCGCCATCATGTCCGCAGACATGATCCCGGTCAGAATCAGATCGTAGGGTTCCTTCTGTGCCACTGCCGCCAGTCTGGTCGCCGTCACAAACGACGAAACAAAGTCTGGCTTTTCGGTGACACAATGGAAGCCCCGATCCGCCCCCATTCCAAAAGCCCTCCGAATGATCTTGCACGCTCCAGGCGGGCCAACCGTCACCACGTCAAGGACAACCGACTTGGAGAGCTGGGTTTGCAACTGATCCTTCAGGTCAAGCGCTTCTTCCAGGGCATGAACGTCAAACCGGTTCGTCTCCCCATCATCGCCCACCTGTTTTATGCAGACCAGAATCTTCATCTCCTCTTCATACCCTGAAGTTGACACGATGTCAAGAAAAAACGAACGAACGTTCGTTCGTGGTTGACTACTTCAAGGAGGAGTAACGAAGCCGGCGGGGTGGAGGACCGCCACGAGGTGATGGAGACTTCAGACGCAGTACACTAGACTCCGGTACGGTGATGTTAGGGTTTTTCCTCGCTGCGGCCCTTTCGGCGGCCGAGCCGCCTCCGGTCCCCTGCGACGTGGAGTGCGAACGGCTCGCTGCAGGTACACTCCTCGATCAGGGTGAGACCCGGGCCGCGGTGGAGCATCTCAAAGGCGCCCGCCGTCGTTTTCCGGATGACTCCCAGCTCGTGCTGCAGCTCGCCCGTGCTTACCTCCTCGAGAACAATCTGTTTTGGGCCGAACGCACCCTCCAAGAAGCCCTGACGCGGTGGCCCGACGATCCCGAAATTCGTTCGTGGCTCGCTGCGCTCCATCTGCGCCAGGGAGATCCCGAGCTGGTAATCGCCGACCTCGATGCCAAATACACACCAACGGACGATCCGCAAAGGGCACGATGGCGGCTCCTCACGGTATCGCAGGCCCGACTGGCCGGCAACGACGCCGAGGCCGACTCGATGCTCAGCCAAATCGCCGGAAGCGATGTGCTCTACCCCGAGGACCTCCGCCTGTGGGCCTCTCTCAATTCGAGTTCCAACCCCTGGTGGAGCGAGTCCTTCACCGGAACCCTGGAGATCGGCGCGGGCCGAACCTCCAACGCCCTGGCCGGGTCGCCGACTGATCCGGGGATTTCCGGCGGTCCCAGTGGGTTCATACCTCTCAGGCTCCACAGCCGTTTCACACCGCCGTCCGACAAGTCACTGAAACCAGCCATTGACCTCGAGGTATTGGGGACCGGCCTGATCAAGGATGAATACAGCGATCTCAGTTCCCTCCAGGCAGGGCTCCGGTTGGGCGCCATGGTCCTCGACGGCGAGCGCCGCTGGACTTTCGGTTACCGAGCCGAAGCGCTCTGGCTCAACCAGGATTCGCCCTTGTATTCCGAGGCCCATCGTGCCGAGCTCGAAGTCGAGTGGGCTGACGGCCAGGTCGTTTTCATGGGAGGGGGCCATCGAAAGTATCGTGATGAACGACGCACCCGCTGGGAGGGGGAAATCGGCATCGGGGGGCCGCTGCGCTTCACCTCCAGGGCTCCCCTGATCGCCGGGGCTACCCTTCGTCTCTCCAACGCCCAGTCACCGGCCTACGATCAGCTCGGAATCTCGGCAGCCGCCTCGACGACCATGCCACTCGGGCGTCGAACTTCCCTCCGCATTGCGGTGTCCGGAATCTGGGAGAACTACCTGCACTCGGGCGGAGACGAGGGGCGGCTTGTCTTCGGCACCGAAGAGAAACGCCGCGACCTCCTTGGCCGCCTCGGGCTCACCCTGTGGGCGCCCGCCTGGCATCGCCTGCGCCCCGGTTTTGAGGTCCGCTACACCAGGCGCGATTCCACCGCCGACGAGACGCCCGGATTCGACTTCAGCTATCGCGAGTGGCGCGCCATGGCCTGGCTGCGATGGACATTCAAAGCAGACCCATGGGCGCCGCGGACTGTCGACAAAGACGATCATATGCCCCTGGACTGGGGTCTTGAGAGCGGCGCCGGCATGGACCAGGAACGGATTCTCGACCTCCTGCGGGGCGACGAAGAACTGCGCCGCGGCTCGAGCTGTGGAATTCCCTGATGGCCGTCGCCCAGATCACTCAGCCCTCAAGGCGGCCGATGCCGGGTAGTCTCCGGTTTCTCCTGGAGACGGCTGCAGTGACCGCAGTTGCTGTGGTGATCGCCCTGCTGTTCAACGCCCTGCGCCCCGCCGGTCTGGAGTTGATCGCGCGAACTCCGTACCAGATTCTGGTTCCATGTCCCGAGCCGGGCGGGCCGGTCCAGATCGTTCAGCCTGACGAATCCTGGGTTCTTTCGGCCCGCACCTTTCTCGTCGATGCCCGCTCACCGCGAGAATTCAACCTTCAGCACCTGCCGAGGGCGGTCAATTTGCCATATGACTGGTTGGAGCCGGTGCCTGAGGACGACATCCTCGAACTTGCCCAGAGCATCGCCGGCAGCGGCGCCAATCGGGTAGCGGTGTACGGTGATGGCGGCCGGCCGGACAGCGGAGAGCACCTGGGCAAGGAGATCTCGGGACGCGGCATCAAGAATGTATTCTTCATATCGGGCGGCGCACCGGCTGTTCTCGGGTCGGAGGAGCAATGACAGTGACACGTCTCGCTGCCTGGCTCGCAGTTCCGGCGCGTTGGTACCTCGCTGTAGTCTTCGTCGGCGCCTGCCTCCACAAGATCGCCGATCCACGGTCCTTTGCTCTCGATATCGCCACCTACGATATCTTGCCGCTCGCACTGATCAATCTCATCGCGATCACTCTCCCGTGGATCGAGCTGGGAACCGGCGGCATGCTGTTCGCCGGTTGGCGGGTTCGAACCGCCTCGTTTCTGGTGGCCGTCATGATGGCAGTTTTCATGCTCGCCCTGCTCATTGCACTGACGCGCGGGCTCGACATGTCCTGCGGGTGCTTTGCCTCACAGGGTGCGGAGGAAGAAGATCCAATCTCGAGCCTGACCGTACTGCGGGATCTCGTGTGGTTTGGGCTCGCACTTTTCGTATTCGCATTCGACCGCGGCCGGCTCGGTCTCGATCGATGGTTGCAACGGAGGTCTGCATGATCCGGTTCACGATAGCCGTCCTCGGGTTTTTCATATGGACGGGCGCGGCGAGTGCCCAGACCCCAGTGTGCGATGCACTGACCGGGGACGAACACCGTCTGGCCCAGCGGATTCTCACCAGCGAATACCTCTACGACTGTTGTGACGAAACCATCAGCCGGTGTCTTCAGGCACAGCCGCGGTGTTCACTCGCCGTTCGTCTCGCCGACAACGTGTGTCGGCGAGTTGCTGCCGGACACGACGAGACGCGGATTCGGCGTGCGCTGTCGCGGCGCGCACGCAGCATGGTCGGCGGTGGGTCCAAGACCGAGATTGATCTCACGACAGCGCCTACCATCGGCCCTGCCGACGCGCCGGTGACCGTCGTGATCTACGCCTGCGCCCGCTGTCCCTACTGCACCATCCTGGTTCCGGCCTTTTATGAAGCCATCACCACCGGAGAGCTCAAAGATGAGGTTCGAATCGCCTTTCGCACCTTCCCGATCCGCGGTCATGAGGGCTCCACCACCGCCGGCCTCGCTTTCGTCGCCGCGGCAAAGATGAATGCGTTCTGGCCCTTCATGCTCCACGCCTACAGTCACTTCGACGCGTACTCTCCGGAGCGGCAGGTCGAGTGGGCGGTGGCAGTCGGACTCGATCGTCAGGCATTCGAGGCACGCGTCTTGGATCCGGCGACCCGCGACGCGCTGGTGGCAATCAAGAAGGAGGGCCTGGTCAACGGGGTCGAAGAGACGCCGACGATCTTCATTAATGGACGCCGCTGGGTGGGCGACCTGGAAACTACCGAACTGGTAGACGCCATCGAGGAGGAAGCGGTGCGCGTCAAGGGGGAACAATGAATCACCGACTGGCATTTATTGCGGCTCTCCTTTTGTGCATTCCGGCAGTCGCTCCGGCCGATGACCGGCTTGCGGTGCTTGAGTTTTTCGGCCGTCCGTCCGGCGCCTTCTGTAGCGCGGCCGGGCCGACGATGATCTCCCTGCAAGCCGAACTCGAGGGAAGGGCGGTACTCCTGGAATACAATTTTGATGTTTTCAGATATGGAGGGAGGGCGGACCGATTCTGGGCAACCGGAACCACGGCCAACTACCTGCCCCTCGTCATGGTCGGCAGCGGCTATCGCACGAGCAGCGGCCAGGTGGACTACCAAACCGAGTATTCCGGCATGATTGATGACGAACTCGCCCGCCCCCCTCGCGCGGAGCTGACGGCGTACTGGAGACGTTCAGAAAATAATACGGTTCGCACCTACGTGGAAGTGCGCAACACTCGCAGCAGCCCTCTTCTGGTTTCCGAGGAGACGGCCATGTGGGTGATCGTGTACGAGAAGGCCCCGATCGGGGTCTCGAACACCTGGGTCAGGTCGACGATGCGCCGGCCCCTCGCCACGGACCTTGAACCCGGAGAAACCCTCACAACCACGATCAGCGTGCCCGGCTCGTCGATTGCCGACTGGAATCAGGTGGCCTGCGTGGTCATGATCGAAGACCGCCCCGGCGGGAACGGCAGTTATGACATGCTGCAGGCCGCCGAAGCCGCTCCGGCCGCCCTCAGCGTCGAACCTGAAGAACTCGTAGTGACTCCGACCTCTCCGACCGCAGAGTTCCTTCTTGAAGGGCCACACGTTCTCGAGTGGACCGCCACCGTCGACGTGCCATGGCTCGAGATCGAGCCGGCTTCGGGAACCCTTCCAAGCATGCCGGTGGTCAGGCTGAAACCCGAATTGCGTCGACCGTGGGAGAACTCGGCGACCGTCACCATCTATGCCGACGGCGACTCGATGTCTTTCCATACCTCGGTGGACATCAGCTTCGGCGCCCGCGCTCGCCCCGGAGGGGGCCGAAGCACTCCCGACG
The DNA here is from genome assembly GCA_029932545.1 of Thermoanaerobaculales bacterium. Lineage (GTDB taxonomy): Bacteria > Acidobacteriota > Thermoanaerobaculia > Thermoanaerobaculales > Sulfomarinibacteraceae > DAOWGJ01. Next base: position 11,839 of record JAOZPW010000048.1, read on the forward strand.
GAAAATTCAGGGAATTGGACTATCCGCTAGAGAGTGATTTGCTTTTCCTCGATTGAGCCGCAGCGGTCCCGCCATCTTGGCTGCGTGGAGTTGCACAGGGCTGTGGACCGGTGAGAAGTACGGACTAACCTACTCAATCCCCTCAGGAATTGTCATACCCCAGTTTGAGGTGTTACCGGTTTCGAAGCCGTCCGCAAAGATTTCATAAGAATATTCAAATGCACCGATGTCTGGTGCGGCGCCTTCGTATTCGCTCGGATCGAGGTCGACCAGGACTTCAAGACCATCAGCAGACTCCTGGTAGGCGACTCCAGTATCGATGCAGGGCGATGTTTCCAGCAAATTGAAATCATAGTTGTCCGCGTCAACAAATTTCGGATCTTCGTCAATGTTGTCGTGACCGGTTGCACCGCCCGGCATCGGCATATTTGAGTAATAGACCTCAATCGTACTAAGGGCAGTTTCCCAGACGTCGTCGCCATACACTCCTGGATTATCATAGACAATTGTATTGACGAAATAGGCTGTGGCATATGAAAGGCTGACCGCTCCACCCTCGCCGGTCACTGCAGTGTTGCCCGTGAGAGTACTGTTCACAAAATACAGAACATCGCCCCCTCCAAGCACCTGGATTGCTCCACCGTTTGAGTACATCGTGTAATTATCGACAAACGTACAACCTCTCAGAGTCGTGCCATATGTCGAATAACATGTCACTGCCCCGCCGCCATAATCACTGTGGTTCTGAATAAACTGACAGTCGGTGATCTGGATATCATTTCCGGCAGTGAATTTAATGGCCCCACCTTCACCATAACAACTGTTTCGGATGAAGGTACAGTCCGTAAAACTGGTGGCGGTTGTATTGATTGCGTAGACGGCGCCACCCATTCCGTTTGTATCAGTTTCATTGTCCGCAAAAATACAGTTCTCAACAGTTGCATCTGATGTCAGCAGGGCCATGGCGCCGCCATGGATATCCGGATAATCGCCAGTGGAAAATCCATGTTCGATCCGGCAGAACTTAAGGTTGATAGTATCGTTGGTTTCAACCCGCAACCCACCCCAACCCGTGGCCGGTGTGTCCGTGGTAAAGAGGATCATTGCGTCTTCGGTACCGATTGCCTGAAGATTGCCATCCACATAAAACCGGTAATAGCCCTGGAAGTTGATTTCGACACCTGGTTCGATGTCGAGCCTCTGCCCCGATGGAACGGTGACATCGCCGGTCACTTGATACGGCGAATTGTCGGAAGTCCAGATTCCCGACTGGTTGCCACTGACATTGGTCTGGGCAAAAGCAAGGCAAGGCAAGAGTAGCGGTAACAAAAAAATCAGGCGCTTCATTTTGGTTTTCCCAACGTAACACTTACTTGATGAAATTCTCATCGGCCATGGTTTATACCACAGAGTCATTGGGACATGGGCGCCCCTCCCCTTCGCATCTTGGCGCCTTTACATTGATTTTTCTGTTTCCTTTCGAAAGACATGGACGAGGAATTGCTATCATGTGGCCGCCATGCGGAAAACCGTTTTCTTTGCGTTTGTCACTGCCCTGGTAATTGTCGGCGGCCTCCAGGCCCAGGCCCTTCCTCCCAGACTGGAGTTCAGACACCAGGGGCTCAGGATCGAGACCACACCCGTGCGCAATCACGTCGAGGTGTCCTCGATCATGACGCTCCTTGGAGGCGAAGCGGCCTTTTCGGCCTCCGCCGGCGTCTGGGCCCTGTCACTGGGTGACCATCTGGTGCAACTTGCGCCGGATCGGCGACTGGTTCTGGTTGACGGCAAACTGACGGAGGTCCAGGACGCACCAATCAGTTCGCCGGGGGGCATCGCAGTCAGACTGGGCTTTCTCGACGACTACATTCTGGCGCCCTTCGGATTCCACCTCGAAACAATCGTCGGCGGCTACTCGATCGTCCCCGGAGTCAGCTCGGGCAAACCGGTCACCATCCGTCCGGCGGCAGCCGACTTCAGTGCGACGACGACCCTGGTGCTTTCGCTGGACCGGAAGATTGAAGCCTCGGTCGAGGCTCGCCCCGGTGGTGGAGTAGTCGTCCTGATGCCGGGATCAGGACCCCGAATCGAAAGCGCAAACCGTCTTCGGTCCCGCCGTGTCCGATCGGTCGTTTCAGGTCCCGGGCGTATTGAGGTCGACCTCAGCCCCGGTGTCGGATTGATCTCCTGGAATGTCCTGACCGGGCCGAACCGAATTGTCATGGAGTTGGGCACGGTACCTCCGACACCGACCCCGGCGCCGATCATTGTCCAGCAGGTCACGCGATCCGGGCCCCGTCCCATCGTCATCGACCCCGGTCATGGAGGCCCGGACACAGGCGCCATCGGAGCATCGGGTCTGACCGAGAAGGCATTGACCCTGGTGATCGCCAGACGGCTCGCCCAAGCCCTCCGCAATGCGGGCCACCCGGTCCGACTGACGCGAGACGGCGATGGAGGGAGAGCCTTGACGGACCGTGCAGCCGTGGCCAATCGCCTCGATGCTCGGGTCTTCGTCTCTCTTCATGCCAACGCATCAACGGTGGCTTCGGTCCACGGCGCCGAAACCTACTACATGAGCCTCGACGACCGGGCCAGCGATGAGGCCGCCCAGTCCACGGCCGATCTGGAAAACCGCGCCGGAGGCAGCTTTGTTCAAGAGAGCTCGGCCTTGGAGTTGATTCTCTGGGACATGGCCCAATCCGAGGTGCTCAACGAGAGTGCTCGTCTCGCCCTTCGGGTTCAAACACGCCTCAACGCCCTGCTGGGCCTCAAGGACCGGGGCGTCAAGCAGGCGCCATTCGTCGTCTTGACTGGTGCAACGATGCCGGCTGTCCTGGTCGAGGTCGGTTTTCTCTCGAACGCTAAAGAGCGGGAACAGTTGGCCTCTCCGGAACACCAACAGGCCCTTGCTGATGCCATCGCGCTGGGTATCGGAGACTTCCTGGTCGGACGATGAAAGGTCGCCTGATTGTCATCCTGTTGGCCGGCTTGGCCATCGGAGCCCTTCTGGCATGGCTCCTCGTGACCGGGACAACTCAGGTCACGCCGGTTGAGGATGTTATTTTCGCCGAACCTCCCCCAACGGCAACGCCCGCACCCGAGCAACGGATTACTCTGTTTTTCGCCGGTGACGACGGACTTCTTCACCCGGAGATCCGAACGGCGCCTCTCCCGGAGGAAACAACGGCCCGCATCCGTGTGGTGTTTGGGGAGTTGCTCGCCGGCCCGAGGGGCGCCCTCCAACCCATCCTCCCCTACCCTGCGGAGTTGAGAACCCTGTTCGTGACGCCGAGCGGCCGAGTCTATCTCGACCTCACCGGTCCGCCGGAACCTCTTGAGGGTTCGGCAACTGAGTTGATGATGATCTACGGCCTGGTCAACTCGATCCTGCTGAACACCGATGTCATCGCGGTCCAGGTTCTTTTCGACGGGACTGAAAATGTGACGCTGACAGGGCATCTGGATCTCTCCCGGCCACTGGTCCTCAACAAAGACTTCATCGGCAGATAATGCGCGGAGCGATAGGCATCTTCGACTCGGGCGTCGGCGGATTGACCGTGCTGACGGCCCTCAGAAAGAGGCTTCCGGGTCAGGACTATCTCTACCTGGGCGACACGGCCCGCCTCCCCTATGGTTCGAAGTCCGAAACGACTATCCGGCGGTACGCCCTCAAAGCCGCAGCGCATCTCTTCAACCACGATGTCAGACTGCTGGTGGTTGCCTGCAACACCGCTTCGGCTCACGCCCTTCCTGCCCTGGCCAAGATTTCTCCGGTCCCGGTCCTCGGGGTGATCGAACCCGGGGTCCGTGCGGCTCTGACCAGCGGAGCTCGAAGGATCGCGGTCATCGGCACCGAAGGCACCATTCGTTCCCGTGCATACCAGGATTCCCTCCGCCGACGGGCGCCGGAAGTGTCGGTCACGGCCGCCCCGTGCCCCCTTTTTGTTCCACTGGCCGAAGAGGGCTGGAGCGATCACCCGATCACTGATCAGGTCGCCGAGATCTACCTGCGACCGCTGTTGGACTCAGGGATTGAAACGATCATTCTCGGATGCACCCACTACCCGCTGCTGAGGCCCTCACTTGCCAGGGTCGCCGGACCGGGGATCAGCCTGATCGACTCTGCCGATGCGGTGACCGATGCGGTCGTCCAGCGATTCCGCGGGGCGCCAACCGGCAGAGGCGGCGCCGGACAGGTTGTTCTTCATCTGACCGATGCCTCTGACCGCTTTCGGCGAATCACCCGGACGATCCTGGGTGGAGACCCCGAGCATCTGGAGGTTGTGGACCTTTAGGATTCGCTTCGCGCATCCTGGGTTTGTTTTTTCCCGGCGAGCCGGGTTACGGCCCTCTCGACAGAGTCAGCATGATCTTCCGGCACGATGAAAATCATCTCAAAGACCGTCGAGGCCGCAACACGGCGTCGTCTGAGCACCAGGACCCAGGCAATCGGCGCCGTTCGCAGCAGCTTCTCCGGCTCTCCCGGGGCCTCGGGGTCATAGGCGACGGGATCGATAACCTCGCCCAGGTGACGGCCGCGCTGCAAGGCCGGCCACACCAGGGTTCTCCCGTCCAGAACCGACCTCCGGCACGACAAGAGCAACCGCTCGGCAAGATCGTTGATCGTCGAACCCAGGGGGACCGCGATCGTTTCCTGGCGCCCCGGCTCCCGGTGTACCAGGTGAAAGACCTCATCGCCGCTGCCCAGGCCCTCGGCAATTCGAACGACACACGCGGTGACCAGATGGCCGCCATCGACCGACTGAGGGACGTCCACAGTCGTCGCCACCCTGGTCCATCCTGCCTCCGGACGCTCGAAGACCTCGGTATGGGAGTCAACGACAACCTCAGACCCGCGCTTCCTCCGCGCCCACA
>JAOZPW010000293.1 GCA_029932545.1 Thermoanaerobaculales bacterium
CCGCGGGGGAATTTTGAATTCTCTATGCTGAATTGGGTATCGCAGCGCTCTGTAAAGGACATGCGTTTGCCGATGCGGTGCAGGAGCCCCGCATCGTGACCTCCAGCAACTCAGTCCTTTTCATTGCTAATCTTTTTGTGCTCTTTGTGATGATCTTGGCGCTCTTCACGCCTTGGCGGTTCAATTTTCATCTTTTCCGTGCTTCACAGCCGCCCGTACAAAATTCAACCTCGAGAACTCCCCCTGAGTTAATACCTTCAGCATCCAGTCTTTTTGGCGCCCCTTGGGAAAAATCTTCCGAACGACCGTCCGAGGCCGTTCGCCTTCATCGATCAAACGACACGACCGCGCCGCCGCTCGTTCGATTGATCTCGCCTTGGCCAACAGTCGATCGACAGGATTTCGGACGTCAATGCCATGCCCCGTCAGCATTCGTCGCGGCTCGAGGGCTGCGACCCGGCGAAGAGAATCAGCCAGAAGATAGGGATTTTCGTGGGTCATCACCGCCGAGGCGCCGGGAGCAACATAGAGATCTCCGACAAATACGGTCCGGCTGACCGATTCAAAAAGGGCGACGTGAGTCTGGGAGTGACCGGGCGCAGGGATGACTTCAAGTTCTGAGTCTCGGCCTACAATTCGGGAACCCATGGCCTGAGCGCCGAACTTCCCGGGTTTTCCCCAGAACAGGCGACGGTAGGACAACAAACGTGCAAGGCCTTCACTGTCGAGGTGCTCCGGCCGATAGACGAAGACCGGACAGCCGTACCGCTCAGCCAGGGCGCCCGCGTTGCCCGTGTGGTCCTCGTGATGGTGGGTGCAGCAAATCGCCGAGATCGCACTATTCTCGAGGGCCTGAAGAACCAAGGGACGCGCAGAGGCAAAGCCGGTATCCACCAAGAGATCACCGACACGGTAGAAACTGACTTCGAAGCCCAATATCCGCGTCCATCGGCTGTGAAGCCGGTACGCCATGATCCCGTCACCAAGATCCTCTACCTTGATCGAGGCTTGCTGTGAAGCTGCATTGAGACGACTCAAGAATCCCTTCAACATCAAATGCCATGCTAACCCGGCAATTCAGAAATAGAAGAGGCCAAAAACAGAAAGAAGAGAAAATTAATACTCCTGTCTTCCTTTGCGCTCTTTGCGAAAGAGTTTTCTTTTCTTCCCCTCGGCGTCCTCTGCGAGGTTCTCACGATTCCGCCCGCGACCACGGTCACACCCGTTTCTTGCTGAACCTCAAACTTCAGGTATCATCCCTGCGGCGCATTCGAGCGACCAATAACCCCGTGAGGACCTATTTTGTTGATTCACAACCGTTTTCCTTCTGCCCTCGTGTTGATCTTAACCGTTGCTCTGTTCGGCCTCAGCGGCTGTCAAACGACTGCATCGACCCCGGCGGAGCCGGCAGCCCCTCCAGTAGAGACGCCCGTTCCCACCACCATCCCCGAGGTCAATTCAACCCCTGAAGAGCATCCTATTGTTGATGATGACCCGAAGACCCAGGGCGACCCCGCCCCGGAGAGCCCTGCGGTGTCGGACCCCGAAATCACCCAACGGGAGGCGCTCGATCTCTGTCAGTCAGCTTCTGAGTTCCTGGACCAGGGAGACATCGACGATGCCATCGCTGCATTGGACGGCGCCTACCAGTTAATGCTCGAGTTGCCTTCGAATCACGGCGAAGCCTACCTTCAGGGCAAGGAGGATATCCGCCGCCTGATCGCCGACTTGATCGTTCGCACCTATGATTCTCAAAGAGTCGCGGCCGGCCCCGCGACCTCCTTTGACCTGGAAATCCAGATCGTCGACAACGCGGAGGTTCAGCGGGAACTCAAGAGCTTCACCAACGGAGAGGCTACCTTTTTCATCGAGTCCTATCGCCGCTCCGGGCTCTACCGGGAGATGATGTTGGAGAAACTGGAGGCTGCAGGCCTTCCCAGTCAGCTTTCGTGGCTACCGTTGGTAGAGAGTGGCTACAAGGTCAAGGCCTATTCACGTGCCTCGGCGGTTGGACTGTGGCAGTTCATTAGTTCGACCGGCCAGCGTTACGGTTTGACCCGGGACTACTGGATCGAAGAAAGGATGGACCCTGAGAAGTCCACCGACGCCGCCATAGGCTACCTGACGGACCTGCACGACATGTTCGGGGACTGGCCCAAGGCCCTTGCGGCCTACAACTGCGGCGAAGGCCGTGTCGCCAGATTACAGCGCAGCAATCCCAACCAATACCTGGACTTCTGGGATCTCTATTCAATGCTGCCACGAGAGACACGCCGCTACGTTCCCCGGTTCTTTGCAACCTTGATGATTGTCGAGGACCCGGCAAAGTACGGCATCGACCTCCCCGAACCCTCGGCGCCTCTGCCCGACTGGACCTACGTTGAGATCGACAAGGCCCTCAAGCTGGAAACACTGGACACCCAGCTCAATCTATCCAAGGGATCACTCCATGCCCTCAATTCCGAGTTACGTCGCGGTGCAACACCCAAGGGCCCCTATCAGCTCAAGGTCCCCATTGACCGGGAGACAACCATCGTCGCGGCGGTCGAGGCCATCCCGGTGTGGAGTCCACCCCAGCCGGCCTACGCGACCCATCGGGTCCGTCGGGGTGAGACCCTGTCCCACATCGCCCGCCGCTACGGCACATCGATCAATGCCATCATGCGATCGAACAATCTGCGTTCGGCCAACCGGATCTGGCCGGGACAACGGCTCAAGGTTCCGACGTCTAAGGGCGGTGGCTCTGTCGCATCGACGGCATCCTTCAATCCAACATCCGGAACCCACACCGTGCGCCGGGGCGACTCCCTCTATTCGATTGCACGGGCGTACAGCACGACGGTCGACCGCATTCGCCGAGACAACAACCTTTCCTCCAACACCATCCACCCCGGGAAGAAACTCAAGGTGGCCGCAGGTTCTCGTTCGGACCTCAAGCGCTACACCGTCAAAAAGGGCGACAATCCCGGCGCCATCGCATCCCGCCACGGCGTCTCCCTCTCGGCCCTGCTCCGCACCAACGGCCTCGGCAAGCGCAGCACGATCTACCCGGGGCAGGTCTTGGCGATTCCGTAAGCAATTCGTCGAACGAATTGCATGGGGCCCTTCGGGCCTAGATTCGTCAGGGTGAACCTGAACGAAAATGATCCAAACAAAAAAGAGGCCCGTTGGCGGGCCTCTGCGTTTTGTTGATCGCCAAAAGCTAGGAGCGTGTAGGGCATTGACGGCGGATGGATTTCGGAGGGTCGTTAAGTGCCATTTGAGGCGCATTTGAGACGCTGTACTCCCCGTACGGGCCGAGGATGCAACGAAAAAGGGTCTTAACGACACCCGAAAGGCTTAGGTGTTCAATGCCCTACACCCACCTAGTAGCTCGTTTACTCCTTGGCTACAGCCTCTGCTTCAGTCGTCTCCTCAGCAGCTTCCGGCGCCTTCGGCTCGGGCACGGGAAGTCCCGCACGCCGCAGCTCATCGTCGATCACCTTGACGAAATTCTCGAACGGCTGGGCGCCGGTCAGGATGCGGCCATTGACGGTGAAACCCGGAGTCCCGGTTATACCGAACGAGCCCGCCTCCTTGAGGTCGGCTGCAACATCGGCAGTATGCGTCCCTTCGTCGAGGCAGACATTGAGAGCATCAATATCCAGCCCCTGCTCCGTTGCCTGGGCCAGGACCGTCTCTCTGCTAATCGTTGTGTGATTGGTGAAGAGCCAGTCATGCATCGGCCAAAACCCGTCCTGGTCACCCGCACAGAGAGAGGCCTCAGCAGCGAACTGAGCCTGCTGGTGCATTGCAAGGGGCAGGTGTTTGAACACCATGCGAATCGAATCGCCATAGCGTTCACGAAGGCTTTCGAGGGTCGGCTGAACCCGGCCGCAGAATGGGCACTGGAAATCGGTGTACTCGACCAGGACGATCGGTGCATCGACCGGTCCACGGCTGGGGCTGTGATCACCGATGACCGGCTCAACCCTGGGCGGGTTGAGAAAGACCTCGACACCGGCGGCATCGGTCAGTCGCCGTTGTAGATCTACCCGTGCACTCTGCGCACCCTGCTGCTTCAGGTAGTCGACCACCTGCTTGCGTGCGGCATCATCTTCCTTCGCCAACCTGGACCGATACTGGGCCATCACCTGGGCAATTTCGCCCTCGCTTGGTTCCGCAACGGCCAGATTTTCAGCCAGCCACTGTTCTTTGGGAACACCGGCTTCCTTGGCAGCCTCGTCAACCAGGAGTTCGAAGATCTTTCCTTCGAGAACCTGCACCTTGGCGTCATACATCTGCTGCCGAAGCTTCATCAGGGCCGGACCGGCCTCAGCTTCCAGATCGTCCGAGGTTATCTCGATGTCACCTACGCGGGCGACGACTGTGGACGCTGCGGTCTCGGGGGCTGGGGGGGCGGCACAGGCAGTCATTGCGAAGGCCACCACCGCCGTTGTCATAAGAACCATTGTCATTCGGGACATACAAACCTCCAATAAAGTCGAGACACTATCACCGGATACGGAACGGAGGTCAAGTCGGAAAGATAAAAGATGAAGGATAAAATGAAAGTTCTTAATTCCTAGAGCCTCTTGCAAAAAGCCGCAAGAAGAGCAGCCACAAAAAGG
>JAOZPW010000049.1 GCA_029932545.1 Thermoanaerobaculales bacterium
ATCCCCAATGTCATCCTGAGCGGAGCGGCCGGAGGCCGCAGAGTCGAAGGATCCCTTCCTAAATAGCGGCGCGATTCTCGCAAAATACCACCATACGCGACTTGTGGAGACCCTTCGACCCACTCGTCGAACTCGCTCGCTCAGGGTGACATGTAGAGGCGATTTCGATTTCGGTTCGGAATTCCGAATTATGCAAGCGCCTCATCTGATAGCTGACAGCTCCCTACCGCACGACAGCGATGCCCAATCGCAACTGCCACGGGAGGTGCTGGTCGTATGATCTCAGGCTTTCACCCCAGCCGTTGAAATACTGTGCGTAGAGATAGCCGTCAAAGTTCCGGCCGAGAATCTTGTCCATCGGCCAGGTCCCGTCGAGTTGTACGCTCCCTTTTCCCGAGGTTCCAACTTGCATCGTCGCCGCCACCTGCCAGTCGCTCCGGCCGGTGAAGGCCACTCGCAGGTCGCCGTAGCCCCGGTATTCGGCAATATCAGGATTTTGGGCAGGGGTGCCGAGGTAGGCCCACAGCCGGGGCGCCACCGTCAGGTGTCCTTGACCCCAGATTCGAGAAAACTCGAACACCGGTTTGACATAGATAATGTTGAGGCTCCGGCTTTCCTCTCCACCCTGACCGTTACTCTCATGCTGAATACCAGCCTGGCCCCAGATCCGAAAGTCCCCCGATTCAGAGCGGTGCACATCCTTTTGCCGGTAAAACAGGCTCGGCTTGTATGAGGTGTCGTAGAAAGGCTTGCTCTCCTCTTCGATGTCCCACAATGAGGTCTGGGTGTAGCCGAAATAGACGTGACTGAAGAAGGGCGCCTTCCGAGTCAATGCACCCTGTGGATTCATAAAGGCAAACTTGAAACTGAACTGAAACTTGGCATTGAAGAACTCGCGCCAACCGACAACAAAATAGAGAGGTTCGTCGGGAGTCAGTTTCGACATGAACCGGTTGGTATCCAGCTCTCCAACCTCGGCGCTCCCATCTACAGCCGAATCCTGTTCCAAATCGATCTTCGCCTCTTGTGCTTCGGCGCAATTCCATGCAAAAACAACTGTCAGAACAACGACCGCCATCCGACCGACTCGCGGTATCCATATCCGTTTTCCCAGCCTCATGATCTGCTGTTTCTCCCCGTTCGGGAAGATTAGCACGCCAGACCAGCGAAACCGGGACAAAGTGGCAGCAGGAGAGCATTCTCTCGCAAAGATCGCCAAGAGCGCAAAGGAAACACAGAGTTGTTTTTCTCTCCCTTCTTTGCGTGCTTGGCGATCTTTGCGAGATTATTGTGTTTCTTGACCCTTTTGGCCCCGATTTCGTACATCCCCCAACAGACTGCCTGCCCTTTGGGATGTTGTAGGGTAGGCCTTCGGAGGCGAAGATGACCCGCTATTCCCTGATTGTCCTTACCGTTCTTGCCCTGGCTGCGTCGGCCGCAGCCGTTGAAGCCCCTCTGCCGCGTCACCCGGCGCCCTCACCCGATGGCTCGATGATCGCCTTCAGTTGGCAGGGCGATCTCTGGACGGTCCCGTCTGCCGGTGGAACGGCTCGACGTCTGACCGCCCACCCGGCAGCCGAGAGGTTTCCGGTGTGGTCGAGAGACGGGCGTCTGATCGCCTTTGCCTCCGACCGCCACGGCAATAGTGACGTCTTCGTCATGCCGGCTGACGGCAGCGCCGCTCCGACCCGCCTGACATTCGCAGATCGCTCGGATACGCCGCTGGATTTCACGCCTGACGGGACCGCCGTGCTGTTTTGTTCCGGCAGGTCGGTTTCGGTTCGCTGGATGCCCGCTCTGTGGACCGTTCCCCTGAGCGGCGGAACCCCCGTGCTCGCCCAAAGCTCACTGGGAGATTCTGCAGCCTTCTCCCCCGACGGCCGGACCATGGTCTTCACTCGCGGTGCAACCAAGTGGACACGCCACGGCTATCGCGGCACGGCATCGAGAACGCCCTGGGTTCGAGAGCCTGACGGAACGTACCGTCAACTCTCGGATTTTGCCGGTGACGAGGACCACCCCAGTTGGATCAACGGTGACACCATCGCCCTTCTGTCGGCTCGATCAGTACGGAAAAACATCTTTCTGATGGATGTGGTCACGGGTGATACCCGCCAACTGACCCACCACGACGTCACAGACGTCCGTTTCCCCAGGGCTTCGGCCGATGGATCCTTGATCGCCTACGAATACCAGGATGGAATCTGGACCATCTCGCCGGACGGAGCCCAACCTCGCCGGCTTTCAATCGACGTTCCTGCAGATTACCTCAGTGACAGGGTGATCCGCACCACCAAGAACGACGATGCCGAGGACCTGGCCGTTCATCCGGATGGCGAATTGGCGGCCTTCATCGTCGAGGGTGACCTCTTCGTCACCGAACTGATGGCGAAGGATGACCAGGAAATCGCCTCCCCTCAGACCGTACGCATCACCGACACGCCGGAGCGGGAAACCGAACCCCGCTGGTCTCCTGACGGGAAGATATTGTTGTTCACCTCTTCGAGAACGGGAAATAACGATCTCTGGACAGTGCATCCGGCAGACGAAGATCTCGGATGGATCGAAGCGTTCGATTTCCCTGTTGACCAGCTAACGACCGACCCCGCCGAGGATACTGGCGGTCGCTGGTCTCCCGACGGTTCCTCGATCGCCTTCATCCACGGCAAGGGGAACCTGATGGTCATGGACTCCGACGGCAACAACGCCCGTACCGTGTTCGAGCATTGGTCCCCTTCAGACTTCAGCTGGTCTCCAGACGGCCGGTGGTTCGCGTACTCGACGGTGGACGCCCACTACAACGCCGAAGTCTGGGTCATTCCGTCCGCCGGCGGCAAGGCCTACAACGTCAGCCGCCACCCGGATGACGATGTCCAGCCAAGGTGGAGTCCCGACGGGCGCCGTCTTTTGTGGGTCTCCAAGCGCCATGCAGACACAATGGACGTCTGGGGGGCCTGGCTGACCCGGGAAAACGACCAGCGAACCAACGCAGGGTGGCTGAAGCTGTTCAACGACAAAGGGAAGAAAGACGGGAAAGAGGAAGAATCGGAAGAAGACGAAGCAGATGACGAAGAGAAGGCCGCGGAACTGCCCGAGGTCCTGATCGATTTCGACCAACTGTGGAGGCGGGCAACGCGGATCACCGGCGAAACCGGCGACGAATATGGACCTCTGGCCACTCCGGACGGAAAACGAATCCTCTTCACGGCATCTCCCGACGGCAAGACCGATCTCTACAGCGTACGCTTCAACGGAGAGGACCTCAAACGTCTGACCGAAGACGGAACCTCGCCGTCCAACGTACAGTTGAGCAAGGACGGAAAGACCGTGTACTACCTCAACTCCAAGGGCAAGGCAGGCCGCGTTGGAATCGACGGCAAGAAGGGCGACCCGATGCCCTACTCGGCCCGGGTCACAATCGATGTTGAAGCACAGCGGGCTGCGGTTTTCAATGAGACCTGGCGGGCCCTGAACGAGTGGTTCTACGACCCGGCATTCCACGGCGCCGACTGGCCTGCCAAGGCCGAGATCTATCGGCCATGGGCTCTCAATGCGTCGCACAACCTGGACTTCACCGATGTCCTCAACCTGATGTTGGGCGAGCTCAACGCCTCCCACATGGGTTACCGACCGAAAAGAGACAATTCCGGCGAGAAGACCGGATGGATCGGCGCCACATTCGACCCGGCCGCCGGCGGTCCCGGAATCCTGATTGAGGAGGTACTGGAAGACAGTCCAGCCACTCACACGACCGTCAACCTCAAGCCCGGCGACCGATTGCTGGCCGTTGACCGGCAGGAGATCACCGAGAATACCAACGTCTTTTCGCTCTTCGTCAATTCCGCGGATCGCAGGATCCCGGCGAGGATCCTCGGTTCAGACGGCACCGAGCGAACGGCCGTCATCATTCCGACGACTGCCCGTCGCCAGAGCAATTTGCGATATGACACCTGGGTCAGGCAGCGCAGGCAGCTGACGGAAGAGTACTCGGACGGACGCCTCGGCTACCTCCACATTCACAGCATGGACATTCCCTCTTTCGAGGACTTTGAAAGGGACCTCCAGGCCGCAGGTGAAGGCAAGGAGGGTCTGGTAATCGACGTTCGCTCAAACGGAGGCGGCTGGACCACCGACTACCTGCTGGCGACCCTGATGGTCCAGCGCCATGCCTTCACCGTGCCCCGAGATGACATCTCAGGCATCAAGGCCTACCCTCAGAGCCGGCTTCCGCTGGCTGCATGGACACGCCCCGCAGTGACTGTCTGCAACGAGGATTCCTATTCCAATGCCGAAATCTTCTCCCACGCATTCAAGACCCTCGATCGCGGGCCCTTGGTAGGTCAGACGACCTTCGGCGCGGTGATATCAACCGGCGCCCACGGTCTGCCCGGAGGCGGCTACGTCCGTATCCCCTTGCGGGGTTGGTATGTTGCCGGCAGCGCGATGAATATGGAAAATAACGGTGCTGTCCCTGACGTCATCGTCGCCCAAGAGCCGACCGAGGACATTGATGCTACCAAGGACACCCAGCTTCGGACTGCCGTGGAGACTCTGTTGGAGCAGATGCCAAGCGACCCGAGAAATGGGGCTTGGTAAAGAACAAGAAGGCAGTTGAACCGCGAAGAACGCAAAGCGACCGAAGGCTTGCCCTTTACTTCGGCTGTTCTACCAGCTAACCAGACCTCTAACCTCATGAACAACACGGAGGAAATCACGTTACGGGCCGGGGAGGCCCGTGCTCCATTTACGGTGCCCCAGGTTTCACGGTAGGAGCGCGGGGTTCCTGCCCCGCATCGTGACGATCGGGATTTTGCAAGTAGCTCACCGACAGCTCCTACGGAGGCGGCAGCGTCATGCCCCCGGTACCCATCACGGGCGCACCCCGTTTGGGCTTATCCCGTCCCTCAAAGCCGCTGGCCAATCTCGGTGCCAGTGTAACGGTTGGCCCACGGTGCCCTTTTGGGGTCGGTCTGGGTGCCGGCACATAACCGCCCCCCCCGGCCCAGACCCAGTTGCAGATGTTGGCAAAATCGGTCAGGCCACGTGAAAGGGCAACCCCTGCGACACCAAAAGCCACCGACCGGTCGTCGAGGCTCTTCCAACTGCGCAAAGAATCGGTTCGATAGAACTCCTCCCCCACAAATGGATAGAGTTCCCGACTTCTCTCGAAGGCCCCTTCGATCACGCCTTTAAGATCACCGCGGTGTGCCAGATCGTAATCTCGACCGTAGTAGACGAGTCGAACCCTTCCGAGAACCGAGTCAACGTAGGTCTGATAGGCCTGAGCATACCGAGCCTCCCTTGGATCGTCGTGAACGACGGCCAACGGATCGTTGGCGTCAATCACACGAACGGCCAACACTCCCAACTCCTCGACCAGATCTTCCAGGGCGATCGGTCGATCGAGCCCCTCGGTGCACTGGTTTGCAGAGGCCACCAGAGCTTCCGCAAGGCGACCGGGTTGGGCGGCCCTCCATGCGGGTGGCGCCGTGAGCCCTCGTTCGATGCCGGCGTCGAAGCGGCGGTGGTGACGCCGAACCTGGGCGGCCAGGTCAGGCGGCAGAAAATCCACAGCTGACCAGGCGAGATGGCGGGTCGTCCTGGCACTCCACCCAATGCTGGAGGCCGCGGCCAATATCACCAGCCACAGAACCGCACGCGAATGACCTGATCTCACCCCCATAGCTTCAGGGTGACTCCACAATCGAGTCGGAATCGGCGCCGCTCATTCCTTTGACCAGTAGCCGGATACTCTCAATCACCGAGGCCGAATAGCCCGTATAAATTTGGGCCGCAAGTCCTTCACCATCCAACAGGATCGTTGTCGGCAGGCTTCTGATACCAATCATCCTCTGTTCCTGGTCGCTGAGCCTGAAGGCCGACAATTCGATGCCGGCACGTTCAAGAAATCTCTGTCCCGCGGCAGCTGACGAGTCGACGTTGACCGCCAACAGGACCAGCCCGGAGTCCTTCAACTCATGGGCCAGCTCTACGAGTTCCGGGAGCTCGGCCCGGCAGGGGCCGCACCAGCTGGCCCAAAATGCGACCAGAACGGGACGTCCCCGAAAGTCCTCAAGCATGACGCTGTTCTGCCCGTTCAGGGGGTGAAATTCAACATTGGGAAAAGGCGTACGATCACCCGCCCACAGAAGCGAGGGCAACATCACGAACACGACGGCGGCAAAAAATACGAAACGTCTCACGGCGCATATGATACGGGAAAAACGAGAATGTTCAAACGAGCCACGCTTGTGAAAAAACACACATCCTGCTTCTCTTCCTGTACACTCCGCTCATGAGCTGGGAACTGCATGACGTCGCAATCATGGGCGGGGGCATGATGGGTCGCTCCATCGCCGCCACGGTGGCCCGAGAGGGCCTCAATGTCTGTGTCAAAGAGGTCTCGATGGAGGCAGCCGAAACCTCCAAAGCCGAGTTGGTGCGGGCCCTTGATCACGAAATCGCGCGCTTCGGCATCACAACGGTCGATAAGAAGGTCATGCTCTCGAGGATCCGATGGGTCACCCAATACGACTGTGCAGCAGAGTGTGATCTGGCAATCGAGGCAATTCAGGAAGACTTCGACCTCAAAAGCCAGATCCTGATCGAGTTGGATCGGCGCATGGGCCGTGAGAACCCAATCGTCATCAACACCTCGACCCTGTCGATCACCGAGTTGGCGGCCAAGACGGTCCATCCGGAACGGATCCTGGGCATGCACTTCATCTACCCGGTCTCGACGACACGGGTGGTCGAAGTGGTCCGAGGGCAGGTGACCTCGGACCAAGCCCTGGAGAAAGCCCTGGACTTCGCCCGGCTGCTGGGCAAGGTTCCGATCAAGGTTTTCGAGATGCCCGGGTTCGTGACAACACGCGTCGTCCTTCCAATGGTCAACGAGGCAATACACATCGTCATGGAAGGCGTTGCCGAGGCAGCCGAGGTCGACCTGGCCCTCAAACTCGGGTATGACTTCAGAACTGGTCCTTTGGAATGGTCGGACCGGGTCGGACTGGATCGGGTACTCAACTGGATGCAACACATCTTCCACGAGAACGGCGAACCCAGATTCCGCCCCTGCCCGCTCCTCAAGCGGCTGGTCCGGGCCGGCCTGGTGGGCGCCAAGGTCGGTCAGGGTTTCTTTGCCTATGACGTCAACCGGCGCAGGCTTGACCGGCTGGAAGACGACAAACCGGGTCTGGCCTGAACCGCCACGAACCCAGAGGAGCCAACGATGAAAATTCTCGTCCTCAACAGCGGATCGTCGTCCGTTAAGTTCCAAGTCATCGAAACTGATCTGGAGCGCATTGACAAGGCCGAGGACCTGACGCTGGTTGTCGGCCAGGTCGAGAAGATCGGCATGTCCGATTCCCGCCTGGTAATTTCCGTGCCCGGGCACAAACCATATCAGGCCTACAGTGAAATCCTCGAACATCGGGCAGCGATCAACTGGGTCATGAACACCCTGGTCGACCCGGAAGTCGGGATTCTGAGCAATGTTCACGAAATCGAAGCTGTCGGCCACAGAATGGTTCACGGCGGCGAAGCCTTTGCGTCATCGGTCTTGATCACGCCGGAAGTCGTCAATGAAATCGAACAGTGCTCAGTCCTGGCGCCCCTCCACAATCCGCCGAATTTGCGCGGCTACTATGCGGCCCACCACACTCTCCCGGATGTGCCCCATATCGCCGTCTTCGACACGGCCTTTCACCAAACGATGCCACCACATTCCTTCCTCTACGGGATACCGTTCCAACTTTACAAGAAGCACTCTCTCCGCAAGTACGGATTCCACGGCACCTCCCACCGCTACGTTTCCTTCAGGGCCTCCCAGATCCTCGGCCGGGAACTGAGCGATCTTCGCCTGATCACCATCCACCTGGGCAACGGTGCATCGGTTGCAGCGATCGACCACGGCAAGAGCATCGATACCTCGATGGGTTTTACGCCCCTCGAGGGCCTCTTGATGGGAACCCGAACCGGGGATATGGACCCGGCCATCGTGCCCTGGCTGATGGCGATGGAGGAACTGACCCTCCACCAGGTCAACACGATGATGAACAAGCACTCCGGTCTCTACGGAGTCTCCGGCATCTCATCGGACATGAGGGAGATCGAGGAGGCACGAGCCGCAGGCAACCAGAGGGCCGACGTTGCCTTCCGCATGTTCTCCTACCGGGTCCGGAAATACATCGGCGCCTATGCCGCGGCCCTGGGCGGCGCCGACGCTGTCATCTTCACCGGCGGAATTGGTGAAAATTCGACCGAGGTCCGCCGGATGGCTCTGGAGAACATGGATTGGATGGGACTGGAATTCAGCGAAGAACGCAATTTGACGCATGAGGGCGGCGAAGGTTTCATTTCGACCGAAGAATCGAAGGTCAAGGCCCTGGTTGTGCCGACCAACGAAGAACGCACGATCGCCCGGGATGTCATCCGGGTTCTCGAGGGCGTCATGCCAACCTTCGAACCACCCGAGACCGTGTGGTAGCAATCAGCTCTTAGCTGATTGCTCATAAAGCCTACCCTACTGGGCCGTCGGTTCGTCTCCGAAATCGTTGGGATCGAGGCCGCCGGCGGCGCCCGCCTTGGCCATTTCCTGCTTGACCAGGTCCTGGTGTTCAATTTCTTCATCCCGAAGCTCGGCAAAGAGCTCTTTGACGCCTGGGTCTTTGACCTCTGGGAAGGCTCGATCGAAATAGTCGAAGGCCTTGACCTCGGCGGCCAGGGCAACCTCAAGAGCCTGTTGAATCGACATGAACGCCCGAGCCTCATCAATTTCGGGGGCCTCGACATCCCACAGCATTGAGCGGTCGACGTTCATAGGTTCATCACCGAAGAGTTCCTTGCGACGGGCACTCAGTTCTTCACCGTGCTTGGCCTCGTTGTGGGCCATAAAACGAAAGAACTTCGCTGCATCCGCCGTGTGGTGGCTCTCCATCTGAGCAGCAAATTCGTTGTACCGTTCCTGAGCCTCGTCTTCGACGAGGATTGCAAGATCCAGGGCATCTTTGAGAGATAGTTTTGAGAAATCGATATCAGCAGTCATGGTTCCTCCTGTACGGCGGCATGATACACGTCTTTGCCGGTCTTTGGGGGGAAAGGTCGCTGGATGCAGGGATCAAGCTGAGAGCTCCCTCTCACCCCCTGGCGAGGATGACGCCGCGCTCAGAGGTCTCGATGAAGTCCAGAACCTGATCGACGTCCTTCTGGCCTGCCAGTTCATCCTTGATCTTTGTGACCGCCTGAGTGGTGTTGAGTTTGGGGCTCCGCAAGATGCGCCACATTGCGGTCAGGGCCTTCCTGCGATCCTCTGAGAACCCCTTGCGCTCCAGGCCGATTGTATTCGGCCCAAAACACCGCGCCGGCCGATTACCGACGATCTTCATGAACGGCATGCTGTCCTTGGTAACGATGCTGCCGCCTCCCAGAAAGGCATGCTCACCGACTCTGCAGAACTGATGCACGGCCGTCAGGGCCCCAACAGTCGAACCATCTCCAACATCGACGTGACCTGCAAGGGTTGCGTTGTTGGCAAAGATCACATCAGACCCGACGTGGCAATCATGGGCGATGTGCACGTATGCCATGTACAGCCCGTTGCTGCCGAGAGTCGTCAGGGCGCCACCGCCCGGAGTCCCACGATGAATAGTGACAAACTCCCGAAAAACGTTGTGGTTGCCTATTTCCAGGCGGGTCGGCTCTCCGGCATACTTGAGATCCTGGGGCGGCGCCCCAATCGAACCATGACTCTCGAATCGATTGTCCGAACCGATGGTGGTATCCCCCGTCAGGCGATTCAGAGGCCCGACGCGGCACCGGTCTCCGAGGCGAACACCAGCTTCAATGATCGAGAATGGGCCGACGACGACGTCCTCACCCAACTCAGCTTTGGGATCAACTACTGCTGTGGGATGGATCGTGGTGCTCATGGCCGATCCGCCATCGCCGACATCAGATCGGCCTCGCAAACGACCTGCCCATCGACCAGGGCCCTCCCCCGCATCTTGGCAAAGGTTTTTCTCGCTTTGGCGATTTCAACTTCAAACACAACCTGATCTCCGGGAACAACAGGCTGCCGAAAACGGCAGTTGTCGATCCCGGTGAAAAAGATCAACTTGTCTTCACGGTCCTCCACTTTTCCGAGCAGGAGTGCCCCTCCCGCCTGAGCCATGGCCTCGACAATCAGAACTCCCGGCATCACCGGGTGACCCGGGAAATGCCCCTGAAAGAACGGCTCGTTGTAGGTCACGTTCTTGATCGCCAGGATACTGGTCTCTTTGATCTCCAGAATCCTGTCAATCAACAGGAAAGGATAGCGATGGGGAAGAATCTTCATGATTTCCCGAACATCAATCATCGTCATTCTCCAGTTTCTTGAGCCGTTGGTGCAACTCCTTGAGGTGCTCCCGCATCTTCCCCAAACGTGCCACGCCCGCCTGCGACCGCGCCCATTCCCCTCGGGGTCTCGCAGGGACACCGGAAACGATGGCGCCCGGCGGCACGTCCTTGAATACTGCCGTCTTGGAGGTGACTTGGGCGCCGTCACCAAGGTTCAGATGGCCCGCAACGCCGGCTTGACCACCCATGACGACGTACCGCCCCAGCTTCGTCGAGCCGGAAATGCCCGACTGCGAAACCAGAAGAGACCCCTCGCCCACCACAACGTTATGGGCGATCTGGACCAAATTGTCCACCTTGACGCCCCGCCCAATACGAGTCTCACCAAGAGTCGCCCTGTCGATGCAGACGTTGGCGCCAATCTCAACATCGTCTTCCACGACGACGATGCCCACCTGGGGAACCTTGTGATGGATGCCATCGACCGTTGCGAATCCAAAGCCGTCGGAGCCGATGACGACGCCCGACTGGAAGATACAGCGGTCTCCGATCCGGCAGCCCGGCTCAACCACAACTCGAGGGTGGAATAAACAATCACCACCGATCGTCACCCCTGAGCCTATGACACAACCGGGTCCAATGACGGTTCCGGCGCCGATGCGGGTGCCCGAGCCGACAACCGCCTGTGCCCCAACACTGACACCATCGCCCAAAACCACGTCGTCATCGACTGACGCCGACTGATCAATACCGGCCTTGAACTTCGGCCCCGGCATCATCAGTTTCAGGGCTCGAGCAAGCATCAAGTACGGTTCGTCACAGACCAGAAGATTATGCCCGGGCAATGCAACGCCTTCACCAACCAGGATCGCCGTGGCCTTGGTGTTTGCAGCCCGCTCAACATAGCGCAGGTTGTGGAGGAAGGACAGATCACCCGGGCCCGCCTCGTCCAGTGGTTGAACCCGACTTACAATCGCATCCGGATCCCCGACGACTCGAACACCGAGCCGCCGTCCCAGTTCAGCCAGAGGCCACGCCCGCATGGTTTCCGACACCTGCTACTGAGCAGTGTTGAACCGACGGATCACTTCGTCGGTGATGTCCACACTCTCGTCGGCATAAACCAGCCCGGCCTGGAACTTATTGAAGATCAAGGTCATTTTTCTTTCCTTGCCGACCTCATCGATAACCGGAAGAATCCGCTCCTCCAAGCCAGCGAGTGCCGTCCGCCGCGCTTCGTCCAACTCGCGTTGGGCGTCATCCTGGAATCGCTGCATCGCGATTCCCTTGTCTTCTATCTGTTTTGACAACTCGGCAACCTTGGATTCCGTCAACGTGAAGCGCTGCTTGGACAACTGCTCCCGCAAGCCATCCATTGTCTCTTGAATGGCACGCCCTTCGGCTATCTTCGCATCCTGCAGTTTCTGGAGTCTTCCAAGAGATTCCTTACCTGCGTCCGAGTCCGTCACTACCCGTTGAATGTCGATTACCGCGATGTTGATCTGTGCCATACCTGAGGTCGCCACACCGATCGCCACCACAAATAGAACCGTTCTTAGAATTGTCTTTGCCATGTTTCCTCCTGTTGGGCCAGCCGACCCTAAAATGTAGTTCCGATTGAGAATTGAAAGTCACTGGAGTCCTCGAGCGGGTATGGATCTACCACGAGGCCGTAGATAAAGCGAATGGGGGCCTGGAAGATCGGCAAGAAGATCCGGAGTTCCACACCATACGTATGGCGGTAGAGGCTCAAATCCCAGCCCTGATCTTCGTGGTAGGTGTTTCCAATATCGGTAAACAACACCAACTTGACCGGCCCGCCGATCCGGTACTGGTACTCCAAATTCAAGAGCCAGTACCGGTCACCACCCATGATCGACCCTGCTTCGGTGAAGAAAAACTCACCATCCTCGGTCCGAGGGCGGACCGAGTAGTAAGGCAAACCCCTCAGAGTTTTGTCGCCGCCAAGGCGATAGCGTTCGTAAAGGGGAATCTCCGAGTCGTTATAGGGATAGAACTGGCCGATCTCGGCGTTAAACGCGAAGATTGACTTTTTCTTCCTGGACAGCGGCACGAACTTGGTCAGCGTGATTTCGGGACGAACGTAGTCAAAATCACCGCCGAGCGGCCCACCGGCCATCCGAAGACGGGCGTTGATCCCGGTACCTCGATTGGGATCAAAGGGGTCGTCACGGGTATCGTATCGATAGCCCGGCGTCAACGCGAGGGTCTTACCGTCGAAACGCTCAACTGCATTTTCCAGCTGAATAGGCACGACCGGCGGAAGATCGACCGGCCTGCCGTGCCCGGACGTCGGCTCTCCCGGACCACCGAAGTTGGCGACGGCAAACCGCGATTTAACGTTCTCGTATGACAGCAGTCCCGTCAACGAACCCCACATCCCCAGACCGAAACCCATACTGACGGTCGCGCCCGTGGTCTCCCTGTAATAATCAGCGATATCGGTCGACGTACTGAAAATTGAAGCCCCAAGGAGAATCCGTCGATCGAAGAGGTAGGGTTCGGTGAAACTCAGTGTGTAGTAATCCGCCCGGCCACCGATTTGAACGGAGACTCCAAGGCTTTCCCCGCGCCCCAGAAAGTTACGGGTGTTGAAGGATGACTGAACGAAGAAGCCGTCCAGTTCCGAGTAGCCGGCCCCGAACTGCAGGTCGTTGCGGCCGACTTCCTGACCCGAGACCGTGACGTTGACCTTCTTGTTTTCTTCGTCAAAATCGAATTCCAGCGGTTCCTCTTCCAGCTTCCAGTAGCCCAACGCGTTCACCTTGAAGACCGAGGACCGAAACAGGCCCATATTCATCCAGTTGCCTTCTGTGATCCGGAACTCACGACGAAGCACCTTGTCCCTGGTCGAGGTGTTCCCGGAAAACTCCAGACGTCCGAGACGGAAACGGTCACCCTCGAAGACGTCAACCACAACATCGACGACGTGATCTTCGTCCTCGCGCTTCTTCCGGACCTCGTTGGTATATGCGTAGATATAACCTCGGTTGTGATAGAGATCCCTGATTGCCTCGAGTCCCGCGTCAATGACCTTGAAAGAGTATGCCTTGCTGGCCTCGGCGCCGACCCGTGCCGCCAGTAGTTCCGCCGGAAACACATCGGCGCCTTCCACCGTTACCGATCCCAATACGTAGGCTTCACCTTCTTCGACCGGGATAGTGATTTTGGCACGGAACTTCTGTTTCTTGAGGGTTTTCGCATCGGGCTTCTTGGCGATCAGTTCGACCGTCGGTTGCCCGACCTTGACATCGACGAACCCATGATTGAGGTAGAACTCCTTGAGATTCTGTCGATCCTCTTCCCATGCTTCATCGGAGTAGATGATGCTCTTGCCCCAGATTCGATAGAAACTGACTTCCTTGGTCTTCTTCAAAGACCGCTGAAGACGCCCGTCCGAGAATGCTTCGTTACCGGCGAAGAGAATCTCACCGATCTTGACCTTGCCGCCCTCATCGATCGTGTAGACCACCCGCCGACGGTTTCTGCCGAGGTCCTCAACCTCGAAACTGATCCGTGCCGAACGATAGCCCTCAGCCGCGTAGAGAGCGCCCATCGCATTTTCAATCTTTGTCAGCTGCGCCATTCTCAGGGGAACGTTTCGGGGAACTTCGATGCCGGCCTCATCCAGACGATCCTTGATGTCGGTCGCACTGAGTTTTTTGTTGCCCTCGAACACCACAGCGTTGACGAAGGGGCGCTCGACAACCGTCACAATCAGATTGACACGCCCGTCCTCGAGCGTCTCAGCCTCAATCTTGAGGTCTTCGACAAGGCCCGCCTCCCAGAGACGTCTGAAACCGTCAGAGAGAAACTCTCTATCGAGCAGATCGCCGGATTCCATGCCAAGGTAGTAGCTCACAGTATCCTCTGTCAGAGTCACACCACCTTCGACAATGACCTCAGCGATCTCGGGACCCTCGACTTCCTCAGCACCGACCCAAACGGGACCGGAACAGACCAACATAACCAGCAGAATGCTTAAGACACTCGACCTCATGAACTCCCCTATCCAATACGACCGCGCCGGGCAGCCGGTCCTCGACCGACCACGCTCCGACCGCACGACCTTCGGAAGAATGCCCTTGCGCAGCCCGCAAATCAACCCTCTTCCAATATTTTTTTCTATCGTGGATCGGGCAAGCACGTCCATTTTTCTACACATAGCCCGATAACTCCCCGGCGGGAGCCAACTTGAAAACGCGATCACACTGCCCGGCCATCTCCTCGTTGTGAGTCACAATGACTGATGTCAGACTCTCTTCCGTGTGCAAATCCCGAATCAAGCGAAAAACACCATCCGAGGCGGCTCGATCGAGATTACCGGTCGGTTCATCGGCCAACAGGAGTTGCGGCCGCATCACCAAGGCCCGCGCCACAGCAACTCGCTGCTGTTCGCCCCCGGACAGTTGGTCGGGGAAGTGGGTCAGTCGCGCGCTGAGTCCCACCGTATCCAGGAGAGCTTCCGCCTCCTGCCGGGCCTGGGTTGCGGGCCTTCCGGCTATTCGCATGGGAAGAGCAACGTTATCCCGAGCGTCCAACTCATCAAGCAGGTGGTGGTGCTGAAATACAAAACCCAGCATCTTATTCCGCAATCGAGCCCTCTCAGAACCATTGAGGGCGTCAGTGTCCTGTCCGTCCAGTTCCACCAACCCTCCATTCGCACGATCGAGGAGGCCGACCAGATGCAGGAGCGTGCTCTTCCCGACTCCGGAAGGACCGACGATTGCCAGCATCTCGCCCTTGTTGACCTCGAGATCGAGCCCCTTGAGTACTTCGACCCGAGCGTCCCCTTCCCCGTAGTCCTTGGAGATACCTCTCAATCGAATCATGACATTGTTCTCACTCATAACGCAGGCCCTCCGCCGGCTCCCTCCGGGCCACCACTCTCGACGGCAACCACGAGGCCACCGCCGACAAGATCAGAGCCAACCCCACAACTTTGGCCACCATCATCGGATCGACGGAAAATGGAACCGATGACACGACGAACACACCGCGGGGTAATGGCAAGGCGCCGGTAGCATCCAGGATCCACGCTGTGGCCACGCCGACGGCTGCCCCTCCGATGGCCCCCGCGGCACCAATACCCAGTCCCAACAACAGGAACAATCGCCGCACCCTGACGGGCTCGAGACCCAGACTGGTCAAAACCGCCAGGTCCCGTCGTTTCTCCGCGGCCACCATCGCCACATTGCAGAGCAGGTTCAAGGCAGCAACGACCAAGATCAGCCCTACCGCGACAAAAATCAAAATACGTTCGAGTGCAAGGGCCAGAAGCAAGGGACGATTGAGCTCATCCATCCCCAGAACAACCACACCGTCTCGGCCTTCAAGAACCCGGCGAACCCTGTCACCCAATCGCCAGGGCGCCGACAAATCCTTCAGGTCAAGCGCCTCAACTTGGGCCGACCCCCACAAGATCCGCTGGGCAACCTCCAGGGGAACACGCAGGACCCCACCCTCGGCCCCGGGTTCGGTCACACCAACTTCTTTGACATCGACCCGCGCACGCACCGGCACCGGCCCCAGCGGTGTCAAACGCTGTCTGGGAGAAATGACATCGACGGCGCCGGTCGCACCGATGCCCAACCGAGCCGCCAACACCTGGTCCGCCATCACCGATTCCACGTCGGAACGGCCGACAAGGAGTGCCGGAACGGCATCGACTGTCGATGCGACCAGGCAGTTTCCACGCAACGAACGCACGATCTCAACATCGGGGAGCGAAGAATGCAAAAGAGACGCCAACTGATTGACCTCATCCAGAACACGGCCTGAGGCCGGTCGAACCTGCGCATGCATCGAGTGCTCGACCAGATCCCGGCGGATCGACGACTGAAAGCCCTCCAGCAGGGCCAATGTTACAACCAACGCGACCACTCCAAGGCCCAGGCCCACCAACGAAATCAAGGTCACCGTGGCCACGTTCGTACGACGGCGGAGACCTATCAGGTACCGGCGAGCCAGATGGAACTCAGCCCGCAAAGTCATCTCCGCCGGCAACGCTGAGAGGAACGACCACCAGTCAGTCCTTCGGTCTGAGCGCAGGAAAGAGGATCACGTCACGAATCGAACGGCGGCCTGTCAAGATCATTATCAGGCGGTCGATACCGATGCCCTCGCCACCGGTCGGTGGCATTCCGTGCTCCATCGACACCAGAAAGTCCTCGTCAACCACGCCGCCGGACTTTTCGGCCTGTTCCACCAGCCGGCGCCTCTGCTCAACCGGGT
>JAOZPW010000294.1 GCA_029932545.1 Thermoanaerobaculales bacterium
ACCGACTGCGACTGGATCGTCGAAGTTGTCGTCGAGCGCCTGGACATCAAGCAGCAGGTCTTCGGCAGGGTCGAAGAGGTGCGGAAACCCGGCTCAATCGTCTCCTCGAACACCTCAGGATTGTCGATCGCCGGCATGGTCGAGGGCCGCTCGGACGACTTCAAGAAGAACTTCCTGGTCACCCACTTCTTCAATCCGGTGCGCTACATGCGCCTCCTGGAGTTGGTCGCCGGCGATGAGACTTCCAAAGAGGTGATGGACTTCTTCGCCGATTTCGGCCGCTTCCGCCTTGGCAAGGGCATCGTCTTCGGCAAGGACACACCGAACTTCGTCGGCAACCGTATCGGCGTCTTCGGCATCCAGTCGACCTTCAAGGCCATGATGGACATGGATTATCAGATTGACGAGGTCGACGCCATCACCGGGCCGGCAATGGGCCATCCGGGCTCTGCCTCCTTCGGGACTGTCGACCTGGTCGGCATCGACGTCATGGCCCACACGGTCAACACGATTGCCGAAGGTTGCCCTGACGATGAAATGCTGGACATCTTCTCGATGCCGGACTTCGTCAAGACAATGATCGAAAATGGGGCCCTGGGCCGCAAGACTCGAGACAAGGGCGGTTTCTTCAAGATCCAAAAGAACGCCGACGGATCCAAGACCAAACTGGTCATCGACTGGAAGACCGGCGAATACCGTGAGAAGGAGCGCCCGAACATCCCGTCCCTGGGCAAGGCCAGGAAGACTGACGAGGTCGGGAAGCGAATCAAGAATCTCGTCGCCGCCGATGATCGCGGCGGGGCGCTGGCCTGGAGAATCCTCCGGGACACCCTGGCCTACACCTCCAACCGTTTCGGCGAAATCTCCGACACGGTCGTCGATATCGACAACGCACTGAAGTGGGGTTTCAACTGGAACCTCGGACCATTCGAGACCTGGGATGCTCTTGGCGTACAAGCCGTCGTCGACCGCATGAAGACAGAAGACGTCACCCCGGCATCCTGGGTGCTGGAAATGCTCGCGGGCGGCCATCAGACGTTCTACCTTGAAAGCGCCGACGGCCGCCAGTACTGGGATCCGAAATCCACTTCCTACGTCAAGGAACCCAAGCCCGACTCGTTCCTCGTCCTCAAGGACATCAAGCGGGATGAGAAGAAAGTCATCTACGGCAACAAGAGTGCCTCGATGGTCGACATTGGCGACGGTGTCGCCTGCGTTGAGTTCCACTCGGCTCTCCAAGCCAAGATGAACCCGATCGACGACGACATCATGGATGTGATGTACAAGGCCTTTGAGATTGCCGAGAAGGACTTCCGCGGATTGGTCGTCCATCATCAAGGCGAGAATTTCAGTGCCGGCGCAAACCTTCTGGCCATGCTGGAGGGCGTACAAGCCGGACAGTGGACCGTGATCGACGAAATGGTCCAGCGGTTCCAGGGCATGACGATCGGACAGCGGCGATCCAAAATTCCGGTGGTCACCGCACCGTTTGGTTATGCCTTCGGCGGAGGCTGCGAGCTGACGATGGGCGCAGACCGCGCCTGCGCCACGGCAGAGACCTACATCGGTCTGGTCGAAGTCGGCGTAGGACTGATCCCGGCCGGCGGCGGTTGCCTCTACATGCTGGAACGGGTGCTCGAGGGCATCGACACGCCGGTTCTCTCCAACCTGCCCTTCCTGCAAATTGCGTTTGAGAACATCGGCATGGCCAAGGTCGCCACCTCGGGCGAAGAGGCACGGGACCGGAAATATCTGAAACCATGGGACGTCGTCGAGATCAACCGTGATCGGCAACTCTACACCGCCAAGCAGATGGTCATCGGCATGGACATGGTCGGTTACCTGCCACCCCGCCTGAAGACCTTCAAACTGCCGGGCGCCGAGGGCCTGGCAACCATCAAAATGATGCTCCACAACATGAAACTGACCCACTGGGTCTCGTCCCACGACGAGTTGGTCGCCACCCACCTTGGGCGCATCCTCACAGGCGGAGACACGACCATCAACTCACCCGTCACCGAGCAGGACATCCTCGATCTCGAGCGTGAGGCCTTCCTCTCGCTCCTGGGCGAACCCAAGACCGTGGATCGCATCAAGTACATGCTCGTCAACAACAAGCCGCTGAGAAACTAGGAAGGAGTACACGATGCGAGAAGCCGTCATCGTTTCTATGGCCCGCACCCCGGTTGGGCGGGCAAAAAGAGGAAGCCTCAAAGACACTCGCCCCGAGTTTTTCTCCGCGAGAATGCTCGAGGCATTGATGGAAAGAACACCCGGCCTCGAAAAATCAGAGATCGACGACATCATCTTCGGTTGCGCCATGCCCGAAGGCGAACAGGGCATGAACATCGCCCGGTTGATCGGCTTTTCGGCCGGGTTCCCGGTCGAGGTACCGGCAATGACCGTCAACCGATTCTGTTGTTCGGGATCGCAGACGATTGCGATGGCCGCCGACATGATCAAGGCCGGCAGTCACAATATTGTTATCGCCGGAGGCGTCGAGAGCATGTCCTTGGTCGCCATGGGCGGCAACAAGATGATTGCCGAGCCGCACCTGATGGAAATGATGCCCAATGCCTATTCGGGCATGGGGACAACCGCCGAGCAGGTGGCCAGTCGTTTCAAGATTACGCGGGAGATGCAGGACGAGTTTGCCGTCAACTCCAACAAGAAGGCTGGGGCAGCAATTGCCGCGGGTAAATTCAAGGATGAGATCGTCCCGATCGAAGTCCGCACCCTGAACAACGGAAAGTGGAAAGAATTCACCTTTGACACCGACGAGGGCCCGCGGCCGGAATCGACCGTCGAAGGCCTCGCCAAACTGCGTCCGGTCTTTGATCCCAAGGGCTCAGTGACCGCCGCCAACGCCTCCCAGATCAACGACGGTGCTGCTGCGGTCGTCGTCATGGCCGAGGAAGAGGCGAAGAAGCGCGGCCTCGAGCCGATCGCCTACGTCCGCCAATGGGCCGTCGGCGGCGTCGATCCCGACATCATGGGCATCGGCCCAACGGTCGCCGTACCCAAGGTCCTCAAAAAGGCCGGCCTGACCCTCGATGACATTGATCTGATCGAGATCAACGAGGCCTTCGCCAGCCAGTCGATTTATTGTGTCAACGAACTGGGCCTGGATCCGGAAAAGACCAACGTCAACGGCGGCGCCATCGCCACCGGTCACCCCCTCGGGGCCACCGGGGCGATCCTGACCGTCAAGATCCTCGGTGAAATGAAACGCCGAGACGTCAAACGAGGCATGGTCACCATGTGCATCGGAGGCGGCATGGGCTTCGCCTACATCCTCGAACGGCCGTAAGCGCCAACAACGATCCAACCAAAAACCCGGCCGAGAGGCCGGGTTTTTTTGTCAGCCCGGTGAGAGAGGGCGCACGGAGAGAAAACCTACGATTCGAAGGGATTCAGGATATCGATAGCACGTGCTGGCAATCTCCTATTTACTCGCTCCACTCAGGGAACCGGCCGGGGGTCCACGCTGCACCGAGTTCCTCGAGGTGCTGTTCAAGCACTGCGAGATCCTTGTCAATCAACTTGAGTTCGGCCAGTACGCTTCCGAAAGCATCTGCGGCCCAACGGTAGTTCTGTTCGTGGGTGCCGGTGGGCGCCTGGGTGGTGAACCACTGATCCTGACGCACGCGGTTGACCCTTTCCGAGATCGACGGGGGCTGGAATTTGTTGCGCTTTGCGAGGGTGGGATCAGCCTTGAGTGCGAGCATGAGGTCGGCGTGGGCAATCCTCAAGCGCTCGACCTCTACCAGCAGGGTGGGATCTGCAGACGGCGTGTCAATGACGGTCTTATGCACCAGGCCTAAGCGTTCATCCATTCGCTCGGAGACCTCAAGAGCTGCGCGCACCGCGCGATACAAATGCCTGACCTTGTCCTGGAACGCACGAACGGCTTCACGGTCTGATGGAGTGAAAGTGGCAAGATCCAGGGAGACCACCTGAAATTTCTCAGGACCGGCAAGCTCGGTCAGCACACCGTTCTCTTTCTTTGTCATGGTCACGGCATAGGTTCCGGGCACCACCAACGGCCCCACGTCCGGTGAATCGTAGCGACCCGTTTCCTTTTCTTCGAGACTGGTTGGGCTTGCCGAAGGGC
The DNA here is from genome assembly GCA_029932545.1 of Thermoanaerobaculales bacterium. Taxonomy (GTDB): domain Bacteria; phylum Acidobacteriota; class Thermoanaerobaculia; order Thermoanaerobaculales; family Sulfomarinibacteraceae; genus DAOWGJ01. The sequence continues at coordinate 4,115 of JAOZPW010000294.1, forward strand.
TGCGCAGATTCCAACTGACGCGGTGGATTCCCTCTTCACGTGAACCACTGATCCGGCGGATCACCTCGCCCGCCGCATCACGAACTGTGAACACGATCTCGGGCTCAGCCTCCCGCTCTTCGAGGCGCAACTGGTCAAAGCTGGGAATGGCCGGGTTGCTCTCGTCCTCCCGGGCCTTCGATTCGGCCTTGTGCCGGAGCTCTTCCCTGGTCTTCAGACCGTCCTTGAGATAGTAGGTGAAGGTTGCTCCGAACTCGGGATTCGGCGCCGTAAAGAAGCCATGTCCACGCACGCCATGGCGCGACCGCTTCTCGATATAGAGGGGCGCATCTTTGATGGGAAAGAGAATCGCCTCGGCAGCCAGGGCATCCTCGCTGACCTCCCGCAAGGCCGTGTAGTCGTCGAGAACGAAGAAACCACGGCCGAAGCTGCCCACGGCGAGGTCATTCTCTCGGCGCTGGATGTCAATATCACGTGCGGCGA
>JAOZPW010000295.1 GCA_029932545.1 Thermoanaerobaculales bacterium
GACTACGACCGGATTCGGGTTCATCTGGGCACTGAATGGCTGGATCGTTTCCAGTACGAGTTCTACAAAACCAGAAATCGTCTGAGAACCGACGATCCCGAACGCTGGCTCGGACTCCACAGAACCTATCCAGCCTTCATTGATGTGCTCGAACGCAACCAGCAGCACACCACTCTCGCTATCGCCACCGCCAAGGACGGTGAATCGGTCAGGCTCCTGCTGAGACAATTCGGGATCGACCCTCTGTTTCGCGACGACCTGATCCTCGACAAGGAAACCGGCGTTGCCAAGACCGCTCATCTTCAAACCCTGGCGGACCACGTCGGATGTGAGCCGGCCCAGATCACCTTCGTCGACGACAAACTCAATCACCTTGAGGCCACCGCGCCCCTCGGCGTCAGGGGTATTCTGGCCGCCTGGGGGCACAACACGCCGCGGGAGCACGACGCCGCTCGGGAAGCCGGGTTCCCGGTGGCGACACTCGAGACGACGGAAGCCCTGCTCTTCGGAGACTGAAACCGGGGCCGTTGACCGTTGGCCGGGACCTCGACAGCGTCCGAAACAGCCAACGCCGACGTACAAAATCAAGGGCGCCCCTCTCCGACGGGGGTGCGGGGTCAGGCCTTCTTCACGGGGTTGGTAGAATGAACCAATGAGTCAATCCAACACCCTCAGCCTGATCTCCTGGAACGTCAACGGCCTCCGCGCATGCACACGAAAGGGTTTTCTCGACTGGCTCAAACAGGCACAGCCGGACATCATGGGGCTGCAAGAGGTTCGGGCATTGCCTGAACAGATGGACCCCGAGGCGCGCCAACCCCAGGGCTACACAACCTGGTTTCACGCTGCCGAGAAGAAGGGCTACTCCGGCGTCGGTCTCTACTCCAAGACTGAGCCCGACAGTGTCATCCTCGGCGGCCTCGGCGAGGAGCGGTTCAACTCCGAAGGTCGTCTGATCATCGCCGACTATGGCGATTTTCTTTTTTACACGGGATACTTCCCCAACGGCGGCAACACTTTGTCCCGGGTGCCCTACAAGCTGGCATTCTCAGAGGCCGTGCTGCAGCACGCCGAAGAACAACGGCGCCAGGGAAAGTCCATCATCATCTGCGGGGATATCAACACCGCCCACGAAGAGATCGATTTGGCCAACCCCAAGACCAACAAGAAGAACACCGGATTCCTCCCGGAAGAACGAGAATGGGTCTCCCGCTTCCTCGACCATGGATATGTCGACATCTTCCGTGAGCGCCACCCAGAAGAAAAGGGCCACTACACCTGGTGGTCCAACCGTCCGGGGGTTCGGCAGCGCAACGTCGGGTGGCGCATCGACTACTTTTTTATCTCGCCCGAACTCAGAGACCGGGTCGTTGACATCAAACACCACCCCGACGTCATGGGTTCAGACCACTGTCCGATTGAGTTGGTGCTGCGGAAGGACTGAGCGGGAACCAAAACCACTGCCATGCGCCTTGAACCCGAGCCCGAGCCCGTTACCGTTATCGTTCCCGACGCTGTATGTCACTGACCTTTCGATCTGGGTTAAAATTGGCGTTTCCAAGAAGGAGCCGACCATGGAGCGTCTTCGCGCAAAACTACTGGGGCTCGACGGACGCAACTACAAGGCGTACAAGGATATCCAGGGATGGAACGTCGAGTTCAACCGTTTCAATCTCCGAATCGACCATGTCCAGGGCGATCCCTACGCAGCTCCGTCGAGACTGAGAGTCTTTGTGCCGTTGACCGAGGCCGGAATGCCCGAGAGGGCGCTCGAAGGCTCTGCCCGACGACGGGCGACCAGAGATTTTCTGGCCCGTTCCTTTCGCCGTGCGGCACGCCCTGAACGAGACCTCTCGATCGACGCCGGGGGCCAGACAGTTTTGGAACGAACGGCTTGCTTGCTGACCGGTGACGATATCGAACTGCGTTTCCGCCTCGAACTCCCCGGCCGCGGCCGAAGAATCATGGGCCGGCGTGCGGCCGAACTCCTGTGCACAGTTCTACCAACAATCGTCGAACACTCCCTGATGGCGCCCGGTCTGGACCTCGAGGCCCTCGAACACCACTGCAACGTGATCGAGGACCAGGAGTCTCTCCGAGCCCAGTTGGCCGATCACAGTCTTCTGGCTTTCCTCGGCGATGGTTCGTCCCTGCCCAGAGCGTCGGGAATTGACGATCGACCTGCCAAGGACGCCATTCTCCTGACCTCACCGGAATCCTTGAGAATCCGTCTTGGTGCCCCAAATTCCGGGGAAGTATCCGGGCTCGGAATTCCCCACGGCATCACACTCATCGTCGGTGGGGGCTTCCACGGGAAGAGCACCCTGTTGAAGGCCCTGGAAAGTGGTATCTACGACCACATCCCCGGCGACGGACGGGAGTTCGTGGTCTGTGAATCCTCAGCCGTCAAGATCCGGGCCGAGGACGGACGATCAGTCTCCAGCGTTGATATTTCCGACTTCATCAGCAGCCTGCCTGGCGGCCGAATGACGATGAGTTTCTCGACCGACCTCGCTTCGGGCTCAACATCCCAGGCCACAACCCTGGTAGAGGCCCTGGAAGTCGGCGCCCAAACCATATTCCTCGATGAAGACACCTCCGCGACCAACTTCATGATCCGGGACATGCGAATGCAGGCCCTGGTCGCCAAGACATCCGAACCTATCACTCCCTTCCTCGACCGTGTGCGCGAACTCAGAGACGTTCTCGGCGTCTCGACCGTCCTTGTGATGGGCGGCTCCGGAGACTATTTCGACCACGCCGACACCATCATCCAGATGGACGCCTACAGACCTCGCGACGTTACGGCCGATGCGCATTCCATTGCGAACAAGCACCCCACCGGCCGGGCTGAAGAACATGCAGGCCCTCTCAGTCAACCCCGGAATCGCCTTTTGGTTCCCAAATCCATCAAGGCAGAGCGCAAACCCGGAATTGTCAAAATTGGAGTCCGCGGTCTTGACACGTTGATCATCGGCCGAACGGACATCGACCTTCGGGCCGTTGAGCAACTGGTTGATCCCTGTCAACTCCGCTCAATAGGCTGGATCCTCGCCCATCTCTCAAAGAGCGGGCAAGCTGGCAAAGACCTGATCCCCGAAATCCGACGACTCCTGGACAAACTCAAGGGGACTCAATGGGACAGCCTGACCGGGCACCCCGACGGCGACCTTGCCCTTCCTCGAGTCGCCGAAGTGATGGCCGCCCTCAATCGCCTCCGGGGAGTTCGAATGGATAAACCCTAGAGGCCCGGAATTGCACCTCATCTGTCGTGAATACAACTAAGAATCGTTCCTATCACTGATTTCCCAGTTATCAGTCTGAAATTGAGATTCTTTTACCGGAGTCGCTATTGTTGGAACATCCAATTTCGTAATTTATTTGTGAAAAAAATCACAGTTTTTTTGCAAATTTGCTCAATAATGCTTGACAAACAACTCTTGAAAGCGTTGAATGGAGATGTCATGGGATTGTCACGAACCACTCCGCGCGTCCTCCTCGCCACCTCAATACGGATACAACAAACCTCCACCAACGGTCGGAAATCCCCCTGCCGCCTCCGTCGGAAATCAGGCGTCACAGTGGCCGCAGCACTGTTGGTATGCCTGTTCGGAATGCCGCACCCATCATTGGGCCAAGAGTGGAGCGGCACTATCGATATGGCTTACGGCTGGATGGATACCACCGGCAATCCAGACTCGTTCAGGAGCCAGTACAACCTCGACAGTGGATTCTCGTTGGATCAATTGCTTCTGGACCACCGTGGCGAGGGCGCCCTCGAGCACTTTTCAATCGACGCATGGGGCTGGGGTGATGCCGAGCCGGCCGAAAGCTTCCGCCTCGGCCTGGAATTCACTCCGGGCCTACAGATCAATCTTGAGTATCGAAGCAACCAGAGCTTCTTCGGCCTCATCGGTTCCGACCTCGCCGGCCGTCATGAGCAATGGGACTTGAGCCGTTGGCGCGGCAGCGCTGTGTGGACAGGTTGGGAAGACTGGACCATTGGTCTCGAGTTGAGACGCGTCGACCGCGACGGAAGAATCAATCGCCCTCATTACGGATTGAACGAACTCTATCCTTTGGGCATTGATCTCGAGGAGACCATGAGCGAGGTTGGCATCCGGGTCGAAAACAGAAGCCTGCCTGTCCGGTTGGTCTTCGAACAGACCTGGGCACAGTACGAACGTACGAACCGACCTTTTGTAGCCGGTGACCGTGCCCTCTCGAACCCCGATGACCCCGATCTCTTCGCCAGTGTTGGCAGCACCGCAGTGGACGAGCAAGACATTCCGACCAGTTCCTTGACCGCATCCTGGGGAACCGACCGCTGGGAGGGCGTTGCCACGGTGTTGTATTCAAACGCCGAGTCGGATTCGGGAGACGATTCCGACGGGGCCGCCACATTTTGGGAGACCTACGATATCGGCGGAGGTTCCATCGGAACGACCTCTTGGGTTGACGAAGTGGTCGGCTCAACTCAGATGGACAGTCTGGTCGGGGCGCTTCGGCTCGGATTCCGCCTTGCGCCGTCGTGGACCCTCCGGCTCGGGGGATCCTATCGAGACGCCTCCGCGGATTCCTC
>JAOZPW010000296.1:0-3860 GCA_029932545.1 Thermoanaerobaculales bacterium
CGAGGAATTCTTGGAAGGGGTGGCGCCTGACTCGGATTTGGCTTCTACGTTGTCCGAGAGCGAACGGCAGCAGTTGATCGATGTCGGGGCTTCGGCGATCATTCGGATGCTGTATGAAGACGGCTTCTTTCACGCGGACCTTCACCCCGGCAACATGATGGTTCTTCCGGGGATGAAGATTGGATTCATCGACCTCGGTATGGTCGGCCGAATCGAATCCGACGTCCGGCACCACCTTTTTTCGACCTACTACGGAATGGTGATGGGAAATTTCGACCAGGCGGCAAGGCACTTGGCGGAGGTCGCCCAGAAGGATGAGAGGAGTGACGTACCGGGTTTCAGGCGGGCCATGCGGGAGTTATGCCGCCGTTGGCGTCGTGGGTCGAAGTTTGAGCAGAAATCCTTGGCGCTGCTGATGCTGGAGTCGTTGCAATTGGGTGCGCGGTACCACATGTACTACCCGGTCGACATGGTCCTGATGGTCAAGGCCTTGATCACCTATGAGGGCGTCGGCTACATGATGGATCCAAAATTTGACGTGGCCGAGGTTTCCGAACGTCACGTCTACAGGCTTTTTCGTACCCAGTTGTCTCCTGCCAGCCTGATTCAGCAAGGACTTCGTGCTGCCCCAGATATGGTCGATGCCTTCGTTCGAATGCCTCAGCTTGTGACTGAAGGACTGCGAATTCTGGAACAGCAAACGCAGACGCCTCCAGAAAAACCTCTGGCCGGCCTCAGGGGTACGATCTTTGGCGGCTTTGCCCTGGTGTCCGGCGCCATCCTGGCGGCTTTTGACGGTCCGTGGCCGGTATGGAGCCTATTGATCATTCTGGGGCTGCTGGTGCCGTTGAGGAGAGGGCGGTAGGGAGGAGCTGTCAGCTGTCAGCTTTCAGCTCTCAGATTATCCCGACCGTTACAACGTGGGCCGAGTCCGCTCTCCCGGACAAAATGGTGGCAGTTCATCCGGTTTTTCTTATAGGATCCATTGTCGCGGCCTCGATGTGCTGATAGCTGAAAGCTGATAGCTGACGGCATTAACTCATGAATAATCAATCTCGAACCCCTGGGCTCTCCAGCCTGCCAGCCGGACGGCGATGGCGGCAACTCCCAGAATCAGTATGACCGCCAACCAACCCGGCATGTCTGATCCGGTGACTGCCAGAGGACCCAGGCTAGGCGGTACGGGCAGCAGCGCCTGGAGATGGCGGCCAACGCTGAAGACCCGGAGCGGCAGAGGGAGGAATGGGGCCAGAACCTCGAATCCCAGGTAGAGAGCTGCAGGCACCATCGGGTTTTTGAAAAAGAGGCCCGCAAGCAAGAACAGAGCGCCATATCCGACAGCAGCCAGGGCGGTGATGAAGACATAGGCGATCAGGTGTGCCATCCCCTGGGCGGAGGCCGTCGTTTGCAGAGTTTGCCAAGAGCCGTTTGCCAGGCGGTACACAATGACCAGAACGACGGTTGCAGGCAAGAACACGGCCAGGGAAACTGCCAATGCGCCGAAGTACTTACCGACAATCAAGTCCCGTCTCCGAATTGGGAGCAGAAGTCTCAAATGCAGTGTGTGTTGGAGGACTTCACCCCGAAAGCTCTTGACGAAGAGGAAGGCGCATCCGAAGAAAACGATGAACCGAAGGTGAAACAGCGAGAAAGCCTGAGCCAGCTCGTGGGTCGTTCGGCCAAGGTCCATTCGGGCCGCCTCCGGGAACATGACCATGCGAACAAGAGCAAGGGCAATTGGGAGGGAACAGAACAAAACCAGCGCCAGCATTCGTCGACCGCCCAAGGTTCGCCTGAAGTCAACGCTCGCTACAGTACGGATCTGCCGGAGTCGGAAGCCCGCACTCATCGCTGTCCTCCTTCGGGTCCGATGAGGTAGTCGTAGACAGCGCGTACATCCTCATCTGCCGGAAGAACCGTCTCGACCGCGAGATCTTCTTCGAGCACTATTGAGGGAAATTTAGAGAAAAAGGCCTGTCCGTCTCGGGTTGATACGACGACGCCATCCCCTTGATCAAGAATTTTGGCGCCAACGACATCAGCCATCTCGAAAGCTCGGGCTGCGACTCTCTGTGGCTTGTCGCAACGAATCAGGATCTGTACCGGTTGGTCGACGATCTCTTGCCGTACGTCTCTGATGGTTCCCTCCGCCACGACTCGACCACCGTGCATCATGACGATTGTGTCTGAGATCAGGTCGACCTCATGCAGGATGTGGCTGGATACCAACACATAGTGACCCTGCCCGGCCAAATCCTTGAGGATTTCGATGATTTCGGACCGACCCTGGGGATCCAGTCCGTTAAGAGGTTCGTCCAGAATCAGGACTTGAGGATTGTGGCAGAGAGCGTTGGCCAGCTTGACCCGTTGCTTCATGCCTTTGGAATAGGCATCGATTCTTCGGCCTGTTGCGGCCGCCAGGCCGACGGTTTCAAGGGCCGCCTTGGCACGTTCCTGAGTTGTTCTCCGGGCCAAACCGTGCATCATCAGTGTGTCCTCAAGAAGGGATTGACCTGTCGCGCCTGGAGGGAAGCTATCCCACTGTGTGCAAAATCCGACTTTTCTGAACAGATTCTCTGGATTCTCTGGGCTGATGCCCAGGATGCTGATCGTGCCCTGGGTCGGCCTGATCAGGCCGGTCACGAGGTTCATTAGCGTACTTTTGCCCGCGCCGTTGGGGCCGACCAAACCGGTCAGTCCAGGTCCGATCTTCAGATCGACATTGTTCACCCCAAGGACTTCTCCGTAGAACTTGGAGACACCCTCCAGCACGATGTGCTCCGTTGGGTTCATTTGATCTCCCCAACCGCGCGGAGCCTCAGGTTGAGAACCCACAGGGCGCCCAGCACAACCATTACCAGGGTCAACCAATTGGCCGGGGAAGGCAGGCCACTGGGCGGGGCCGCTCCGAAAAAGCGCAAGACAATACTTTCAATCGCCCTGCTGAGATGGAGGAGATCGCCTATTGACGATCGGGTCACAGTATTGACAAGGCGGCCGGCAACGGCCGAGATAATGAAGATCGCCAGGAGAGCGCCTCTGGAAAACGCTGCAAGGCGAATCCAGGCAGAAACCGCCAGGCAGAGCATCGTGACCACCAGAATCCAAACCACATGGCCGACAAAGAAGGCCACCGCAATTCGGAGATTCTCGGCGGTCCATTGTCCACCAGCCAGGATGGCTTGCAGGCCAAAGGTCAAGAGGCCCGGAATCCAGGTAATCGGCGAGAGCAGAAGGAAGACCACAACCATCTTGCCGAGCACGTACTCGCGGCGACCGATGGGGCGCGCCAGAATCACCTGCAACGCATTGTTGCCGATGTCGGCTGCAATCAACGGAGGTGTGGCTATTACGGCCACCAGAAACGCCGGCATTGCCTGCCAGCCGAAAAGATGAAGGAAAATCCAGTTCGGCGCCTTGGCAAACCAGGAGTCAATGCCTGCAAATTGTTCGAGGAACTGGGTGTTATGACTGAAATAAATCGCCAGAAGGGCCGCAGCCGATGGGATCAAACACAGGATGTAAAACGCAAGAAAAACCCGACTCTCGAAGACGTCCTTGAGCGCATAGCGGGTCAAAACCAGGAAGCGCCTGGAGGCTGGAGTCACCGAACCCTCCCATGCACTCCATGCTCGATCACGAACGACCATGATCATCCTCCATAACGCGCATGAAAATATCCTGCAGAGAGTCCCTTGTTCTTTCAAACCGCCGCAGACCCAGACCCTCGTCGGCAGCAGCGGAGAAGAGCGTCCGGATATCAAGGTCAGCGTGCAGTTCCACTCGGAACCGGCCGTTGCCGCGCTCTTCGACGGTGCACCCAAGGCGTTCAAGCACAGAGCCGAACTGGGGCGAGGGCG
>JAOZPW010000296.1:3870-4576 GCA_029932545.1 Thermoanaerobaculales bacterium
GCAGGGTCTCGAGGTCTACAAAAGTGCGGGCCACCTCGTGTTCCGAGGCCAAATCGCACCTTCCGGCAAGTCGCCCGGCCTTGAGGATCATTACTTCATCGCAGACGGCTTCCACATCGCCCAGGAGGTGAGACGACAGCAGGACGCCGGTCTTTCCCTCGTGGGCGATGTCCTGGATCAGTTCGAGCATGCGATGGCGTGCGGCTGGATCCAGTCCATTGGTGGGCTCGTCAAGCAGCAGCAATCGGGGACCATGGACCAGGGCCTGTGCCAGCTTGACCATCTGCTTCATGCCGGTCGAAAAAGACCCAACCTTGCGGTAGCGATTCTCGCCCATGCCGACGAAAGTCAGTGCATCGTGGGTTCGCTCCAGCGCGGCGTCAGGCGGAAGGCCACTCAGTTCTCCCATCATCCTGACGAAACGAACCGCACTCATGCCGCTGATGTAGGCATCATCCTCGGGCATGTAGCCAATGATCGAACACACCGTCCGGCCGGCAGTCGCCAGGGAATGGCCCAGGACAAAAGCGTTTCCGGATGACGGTTTGAAATAGCCCAGAAGGGTCCGAACCAGGGTGGTTTTTCCGGCTCCGTTGGGCCCCAGCAGACCCACGATCTGTCCGTTGATCGTGGCATCGAGCCGATCGAGAATTGTTCTGCCGCCGAGACGAACCGAAAGCCCCTGAATCTCCAACAGGGGAGGTGA
>JAOZPW010000050.1 GCA_029932545.1 Thermoanaerobaculales bacterium
GTGTGCCCCCGATGCGGGTGGCCGGAGAAGAACTGTTCGTGTGCGGTGGCGTCCGAGGAGTCCGTGCCGGAAAGAGTTGTGGTCCGGTTGCGTATCGAGAAAGCCGGCCGCAAGGGCAAGACGGTGACGGTAGTTGACTCCCTGCCGAGGAATCAGGCCTTTTTGAAAGCCCTGGCCAAGGAGCTGAAAAAGGCCTGTGGCGCTGGAGGTACGGTAGTTGAAAACCGGGTTGAGATTCAGGGCGATCGAATGGACCGCCTTCGAGAACTTCTCCGTGCAAAAGGCTGGGTGGTGAAGGGCTGACCCGGCAAAGCCGGAGCTCAAAAGTCTCCGAACGGCTTTGCCGGGCGCTATCAGCTGTCAGCTATCAGCTATCAGTCCGAACGTGTGTACGACAATAGCTCAAGTTAAATTCCTGCGAAGGAGTTTCCTTGAATGAGCGGCTTTCTGAATTCAGCCGAATGCTCAAAGCAGTTGGGGGGTCGTCGCCGACAGCTGAGAGCTGAGAGCTGAGAGCTGATAGCTTCTACTGATACCTCGCGCAGGGGTTGTTATCGCCGGTGGTGAGCGTTTCGTATTCATCCAGAACCTCGTCGATTCCGAATTGAATGGCCATGGTGATTCTTTCGGTCAGGGCCCGCTCGAGTTTCGGTGGAGGGTCATCCTCTTTTAATGTCTCGATGGCGATCGCGCCCAGGCTTGAAAAGGCCGCGCAGACCTCCTCAACCGAGAAACCTTCCTGGAAACGATCTCTGGCGACTCCTCTGCAGTGGCCACCGACGGGCTCCATCTCCCGGGTTCGAATGGTTCTCCTGAGGTTCCTGATTGCGCCAAGCACTTTGACGGTGATTTCCTGGCGATCGAAACGTTGGTAGGTCCCGAAGGTGGGATCGGTGTCCTTGGACAAGAGGGTCTCGACCTCCCGACGGCAGATTTCGTCCTGGTGTTTCTCTAAAAGCCAATGGATTTTCAGGCCGTAACCCGAATCCTCCTTGCGCATCGCCGCATGATTGACTTCGGTCCACCGGAGGGGCTGAGTTCTCAGGTTTTCCACGAGGAACGGCATTCGCCTTAGGATGTTGAAACGTGGTCTGGTGGCCCAGTCGAGGCGTCTGCGAGTCTGAGATGCATCGACAACCAATTGCTGGTCAAGGTAGCGGGCCATCCATGGGCGTTCGAACGGCCGTCTTCCGATCGCCCTCCCAGCCGTATCCTGGATGTGAAGCCAGCCTCGGGTGACGATCTTTGGTACCTGAATAGGGCTGCGCCTTTCACCATAACAGGCCAGTGTGCAGGCGTCGAACAACTCCCTGACGGTGACGGCGCCATCGGGGGAGGCGTTAAAAATCTCGCCGGATTCCGGCAGATCGAGGTTTTGAAGAAGGTGACAGAGGAAGGAGACGGCGCACCGAATGTGCATGTACGGGATTCCGAAGACGCCCCGGCCGGCGATCATGCGGGAATTCCAACCCATAGATAGCCAGTTACTGAGGAAATTGAAGAGGGGCGGGTATTCACACCAGTCCGAATAGAGCGCGGCGAATCGCACGATACAGGTTGGGAAAGAGTCCGAGAAGACACGGACCATGGATTCGCCGGCCCTTTTTGAACAGGCGTATGGGTTCTTGGCATTAGGGAGAGTGTGTTCCGTGATCGAAGACCCAGGGGCAGGGAAAGGACAGGCCGCGAGGGAACTTGCGAAGATAAAGCGGCGAAGACCTAGGTTTTGAGAGAAGTCCAAGGTGTTGTAGAGACCGTCGATATTGGTGCGCTGATATTCGGGATTGTTCTTGCCGGTGAAATCGTAGTGGGCCGCAAGATGAATGAAGGCATCGATCGGACCTTCTGCCCGGATCCACTCAAGGGTGGCTGCAAGCGGTTCGCTTTCTGCAATGTCGACCTGGGTCCAATTGATATTGGGGTGAACGGGGGCGCCACATTGGGCCTGGGATCTACGGGCCAAGGCGTAGACGTGGAAACACTCTTTGATCTCGTCGAGGAGATGCCGCCCGACGAAACCGGAGGCGCCGGTGACGATGATTCTGGGCCTGGCCATTGAGTCTTCCAAATCCAGTATAGCCCTGTTTTGAGAGGACTCTTGAGGAGCCGTAGTCAAAGGAGGGAAAATGAAGGATGAAAGATGAAGGATGAACTAGAATTCCTGCATGTCTGAACTATTTGATCGTCTGGTCGGCATCATGGATCGGTTGCGGGACCCCGGTGGTTGTCCCTGGGATCGGGAGCAAACACTGGAAACACTGTCGGGTTATTTGCTCGAGGAGGCCCACGAGGTGACAGAGGCCGTCCGTTCCGGAGAGCGAGGGGCTCTGTGTGAAGAACTGGGCGATTTGCTGCTGCAAATTGTGTTCATGGCCAAGATTGGCAGTGAGAACGATTGGTTCACCATCGACGATGTTGCCCACGGTATTTCGGAAAAAATGATCCGCCGGCACCCTCATGTCTTTGGGGAGACGGTGGTCGAAGATTCCGACGAAGTCGTTCGCAACTGGGAGGAGATCAAAAGCGAAGAGCGGAGGGAGTCACGCAAGGCCTCGGTTCTCGACGGTGTTCCGGCCTCCCTCCCAGCGCTGCTCAAGGCCTATCGAATGACGCAGAAGGCAGCGGCGGTGGGATTCGACTGGGCCCGCCCTGAAGACGTCATCGACAAGCTCCACGAGGAGGTCGCCGAACTCGAGGCCGAGGTGCGGACCGGTGACAAAGTTGCTCTGGACCGGGTGAGGTCGGAGATGGGCGACGTGCTCTTTGTTATGGCCAATCTCGCTCGCCACCTTGGGGTTGAACCGGAGACGGCCATGCAAGAGACCAATTCACGGTTCTTGAGGCGGTTTCAGGGTGTCGAGGCCCTGGCAAAGAAGGCCGGTCGGGCCCTCAGCGACATGTCGCTCGCCGAATTGGATGGCCTGTGGAATCAGGTCAAGGCCGAGGAGAAGGGCCTCTAGTCTTTGGTCAATTCCCGCCGCTTAGCCGGGGTCGACAGACTCAGACATCGGGAACGGTAACGGTAACGGGCTCGGGCTCGGGTTTACGATTCCACGTTTTGTTCCGGCCCCTGCTTCGCCGGTCCCAGCACCAACCACCCTATCCCTCCGAAAACTGCAGCGAAAATCAGGGCCCAGATGTGGCAGGCGAGCCCGGTGGCAGCAGCGACCTCCAGATCGACGCCCATTGTGGCAAAGGCGGCTGTCCAGCCGGCCTCCAGCGTGCCGAAATTGGCCACCAGGTTGAAGGGCAGCAAATTGGAAATTGATGCGACGGCCGAACCGGTAACGACGTCCCAAACCGGCCATAGAAATCCCATTGCAGACAAGAGATTCCAGGCCAGGGTCCACTGAAAGGCCCACGCCGCCATGCAGGCGATCGCCGCGGCCGCCAGCCGGACCGGTCGCCTGCGGGCATCGTCGAGACCGTCCCTGATTCGGTGGAGACGACCGGCCCATGTGAGCCCCGTCGGGCCCCATCCTTGTTCGCGTGCGGCGGTCCATCGATCCAGGGTACTGATGGTCACCGGCAGCAGCAATGCCGGCAGAAGGAGCAGGCAGGCTGCGCCTAATGCCATTGGCGCCCCCAGTCCCCATCGAAAGAGGACGGCCACACCGGCCCAGGCGCCGAGGGCCGCGGTATCCAGGGTTCGGGCAACCAGGAGTGTGGCGACCCCGGAGGCGCCGTCCCGCCCGATATCTCGCCTGAGCAGCCACGGCAGGGCAAATTCCCCAAGGCGAGCGGGTACGAATACCGCTGCGGCCTGGGCGACGGCGGCGGTCGGGACGGCCCGCACGGGCCCGAGTGCCCCTGGGGGCAGCAGCAGGGAGAGGCGGAGCCCCCGAAAGATCAGGGAGCCGGCGGCCGCGGCCAATGCCCAGCCCATGGCAGCGGGCGTCACACCGATTATCAGGGCGCCGACTGCGCCAGGACCGGCCAGCCACAAGGTCACGGTGACGAGAGCAACGGCGACAGCGGCACCGACTGCCCTTCGGAATCGGCCCGCCCGGTCGCCGTTCACGGCAGGACGGACGGAGGCCGGCGGTCTCGGGCTCGTTCGACGGCCTCTTCCAACAGGCGACGGTTGACCGCGATGAGATCTGCAACGATTCCGACGACCCAGATCTGGACCCCGACGACGATCAGGATCACCGCAAGAAGCAGAGACTGTACGTGGCCGGCCGGATTGGCTCCGGTGAAGTAGAACCACAGGAACCGGAGCAGTAAGGCGGTTCCCAGGGCAAAGGGAACTGCGCCGAAGCGCAGGAAAATCCTCAAGGGGTTGTAGAGGACGACGATTCGGGCCAGGCTCTCCAGCGAGCGGAGTACATAGCCAAGGTTGGATTTGAATAGCCGGGAGGGCCGCTGCTCTTCGGAAGCCGATCGAATCGGAACCGAGACAACGTTGAGGCCGGCCTCGCCCGCCTGGAGAATGGTCTCGAGTGTGTAGGTAAAGCGCGTGAAGACGTGGAGTTTGAGGGCGGTCTTCCTCGTGATGGCCCTGAAGCCCGAGGTGGCATCCTTGACATTGGTACGGGAGAGTTTCCGGACGACCCACGACCCCAGCTTTTGGAGGAGTTTCTTGACGGTCGAGAATCGACTGAGGTTTTCGACCTGACGATCTCCTATGACCATCTGCGCTTCGCCGGATAGGATCGGCGCCACCAGAGTGGCAATGTCTCGAGGGTCGTATTGGCCGTCCGCATCGGTGTTGACGATGACATCTGCACCGTCATCAACTGCGGCCTGGAGGCCGGTGGCGAATGCAACGGCCAAGCCGCGGTGGATGGGCAGGCGGACGACCTTTGCTCCGTGTTCCCGGGCGATTTCGGCCGTGCGGTCGGTCGAGCCATCATCAACGACCTGCAGCCCAACTTCGGCAAAACCCTCCATCTCAGCGGGAAGGCTGTCCAGAGTTCGGCCCAGGCATGCTTCTTCGTTCCATGCCGGGATCTGAATGATCAGTTTCATCGAGCAAAAGGTAGCATAGAAGCTGTCAGCTATCAGCTGGGAAACCGGACATGAGGCATGGCGGACACTTGGGGCCGCCCTGTTCTAAAAGCTATAGCCAATCGACGCCCTCAGATATCGGCCCGGCTCGGGACGCAGGTTGTAGGGTTCGGAGTAGAGTTCGTCGAAGATATTGCCCAGAGTGGCGCGAATACTCAAGCCCCTCTCGAAGTTGTATCCGGCCCGGAGGTCTGCGGTGATGAAATTGCCGATCGGGGCCTCGTCTTCGGGATTGGCAATATTCTCGGCTGAGGGTACGCGGGTCTGCTCGCCGACGAAACGGCCGTTGGCCTCGACCCACCAGCGGGGCGCCTGGTAGCGCAGGCCAAGCACGAACTTCCACGGGGGGATGAAGCCCAGCGGCTCACCGGTGGTGTCGTCGTCGCCTTCGGTGTAGGAGAAGTTTGTGATCAGGGTCCAACGTTCATACATCAGTGTCTCGAGTTCAATTTCGATGCCCTTGACGGTGGCATCCTCGATATTGTCGTACTGGATCAACTCGAGGCCGGTGATCGGGTCCGGTCCCAATTCGACGAAGGTGATGAAATCTTGGATGTCGTTGTAGAACACGTTGAGTCCGCCGTAGTAGCGGTCATAGCGGACCTTGAACCCCACTTCGTAGTTGAGGGAGCTTTCGGAGGTCAGGTCGGGGTTCTGTACGACCCAGTATCCCGGCTGGGAGACGCCCCCGGTGAAGGCGCGTTCCTGGATGTTGGGCGCGCGGAAGCCGCGGGCGATCAGGCCCGTCAGTTCGACGGCGGGTGTCACGGCATACATGACTCCGATGTTTCCGGAGAGGTCGGAGTCGGTGACGTCAAAGGGCTCGCCGACGTAGTTGGGGTCGTCTTCTGATTTGAAGACGAAGCGGTCACCACGAAGACCGCCGAGGATCCGCAGCTTGTCCGTCGCTTGCCACTCGTCTTGCAGATAGAGGCCGAGGCCCTCCTGGTAGCTATTCGGCACCGCGACGTTGTTGTTGGAATCCCAGGGATAGTCGTTCTGGGTCTCGTCTTCGAGGTCATCCCGGTAGAAATCCAGGCCCATCGTCAGGTGGTGTGCGCCGAGATCTGTGACGCCCTGAGTGTTGAGGCCGAAGGTATCGATATTGGATGTCGTGAAGTTGTGGACGAAGAAATAGGGACTGGGATCGATGAATCGTTTGCTCTCTTTGAGGACGCTCTGGTAATAGGCGGAGACTGAGATGTTCTCAAATCCCCAGGCCGGTCCGCTGTCCCAGCCTACGCCGATCTTGTCTCGGTCAAATCGCGGGAATGAGATGTCGACGCCGCTGGTCTCCGGGTCAAAACCCGGGAAGCCTACGTCGTCCGTTCGTACCACCTCGAAGTTGGTCTTGAATACTCCGCTATCACCGGTCAGGATGCGGAAGCCGCCCTGCACGCTGGCCTGTTCCATGCCGCTGTTGGGCACGGTGCCGTCCCGTTGTACATACTCGGAATAGTAGGGCGAGTCGGCAGCCTCCTTGGGCGCCTTGTAGTCGTCGGCGGTCTCCCACCCAACACTGAGGTTGAAGCCCCAACCGGCGCCGTTGCCGCGGATATCGGCGTGTACGGTGCTGGAGTCCGCCGCGGAGCCGTACCCGTAGTTGAAGCTGTGGTGCATCTCGAAAGTCTCGACGCCGAGGTCTGGTTTCTTGGTAATGATGTTGATGACGCCGCCCATGGCGTCCGAGCCGTAGAGCACCGAAGCCGGTCCACGCATGACCTCGATGCGTTCGACCTCGCTGAGATCGACCAGGCCCGGCTGGATGCCGGCGAAGACCGTGCTTTCACGGGCGTTGTTGAGGCGTTGTCCGTCGACCAGGATCAAGACCCGATTCGAACTCATGCCGCGGATGACCGGCAGGCCACGGAAGGGGCCTTCTCCCTGGACATCGACGCCGGGCAACTCTTTGAAGAGATCCGCCATTTTCTCAGGCTGGCGATCTGCAATCTGTTCGGCATCGATCACCGAAATGGCGGCCGGAGTCTGGGATGAGGCCTGTTCCTGCCGGCTGGCCGTGACGACAACCCTGTCCTTGAAGACCCGTTTGCCATCCTTCTCTTCGGTCTTGGGGTCTTCCTCGGTGGCCTCGGCGTCTGCGCCGACGACCGCCGTGTCGGCGCCAATGTCTCCATCGGCCCAAATCGCAGGGACAATCATAATTGTGAAAATAATTGCAAGAGCCATAATCCGCATGGTCTGTCTCCTTGGGGTCGGTTGTTTGCCCCAACGCAATCTACGGTACTATTTGAGTGTCATTTCAAACATTTACCGACAGGTGACGCTGATGACGAAGTTGTGACGCTTGTGACAATTGGGTGATGAATAGGAGAGCAAGGGAGAGGGGGAGAGGGGGAGAGGGGGAGAGGAGGAGAAGTGCGGGCTAGAATGGTCACGGCTGGAGGATCTGACAATGAACAATGACCGGGATGGTCGCGAGAACGAAACAGGTGGCGAAAGGAAAGACGAGGGCTCTTTCTTCGAGTCACAGACGATCGACGTTCCGGCCGGGAATGAGACCCCCAGTTCTCCGGCTGAACCTCAGCTTCCATCGTTGCCAGATGTGACTGAGGAACGCTATCGAATTCTGGGATCCTTGGGGCATGGAGGCATGGCCGTTGTTGAATTGGCGATCGACAATCGGCTCGACCGGCGGGTCGCGGTCAAGAGACTGCGTAAGGAATTGGCGAACAGGGTCGAGGCCAGAGAGCGGTTCTTCACCGAGGCCAGGATCCTGGCGGGGCTGGATCACCCCGGAGCCGTTCCGGTGTATGAGGCAGGACTTTTGCCGGACGGTGACCATTTTTATGCAATGAAACGCGTCACTGGGCGCACACTGCGTGATCTTCTGAGAGAACGCACTCCGGACGATCTGCTCGACAACAGGATCAAGGCAGGTCTTACCGAGATTTTCCTCAAGGTCTGCCAGACGGTTGCAGCCGCTCACAAGAAGGGCGTGATCCACCGGGATCTGAAACCCGAAAACATCATGGTCGATGATCTCGGAGTCGTCTACGTGATGGACTGGGGCCTTGCCAAGAAACTGGAGGACGAAGGTCATCAAGACCCTGAATCATCGCATCGAACACGGTTGGGCGCAGTTTTGGGAACTCCGGCCTACATGGCGCCGGAGCAGGCACAAGGCAAGGCCGTGGAGGCTGATCGCCAGGCCGATGTCTTTTCCCTGGGTGTGATGCTTTACGAGATTCTGACTGGCAAGAATCCCTTTTTGGGCAAGACGGCACAGGACTCGATGAAGGGCATCGTTCTGCACGATCCCGATGAGCCGACAAAGGTCCAACCCCGGACCAGCCGTATTCTTTCGGCCATCTGCATGAAGGCGCTCCAGAAAGACCCGTTCAAGCGCTATGCATCCGCTGTTGAATTGGCAGAGGATCTGCAAAATCATAGCGAGTTTCGGCCGGTGTCCGCCTACACACTCCGGCCGGTCGACCGTCTGGTCAATTGGTCCCGTCGGCGGCCCCGCCTCGCAGCGGTGGCGGCGACCCTGGCGGTCGTTCTGGTCGCGATCGTTCTGGGGACTGTGTTTCAGGCTTCGGTCGAAAATACGATGGTCTCCGGCGGATATCAGCGGATCGACGGAATTGATCTGAGACTCGAGGATCTTCAGTCTCAGGCCGAGGTTTTGCTGGCGCGGCAGGCAACCGTGGAATCAGGCGAAGACCTCGAGGCGGTTTCAAAAGAACTGACGCTGGTCGAGGCCAGGATAGAGGCCGCAGAGGAGGCCAAAATTGCCGTGGCGATGGCGATCACGGGCTTTACCATCTTCTCGCCTGATCAACGAGCCCTGGAGGTCATTCGCAGCGGCCTCCTGGAGAGCGTTCGGGATCACGTGGAGGCAGGGAACCTCGAGCATGCCGTCGCCCAGATCGAACTGGCGCTGGACTTTTCCAGGGGCGAAAATCTCTTCGGTTTCTCCGAGCACGAGGTAGGAACGCTCCGAGAAGAACTGAGGAAGATCAAGGCGGAGATAGAAGGAAGCTAGGTAGGAAGCTATCAGCTTCGGCACATCTCTCAGAGAGTCTTTATGACGAAGAGGAACAACAACGGGCGGGGGTTATCCCCGCCCGGACACTGATAGCTGATAGCTGAGAGCTGAGAGCTCTTCCTCTCACCATTTCGTGATCTTGACCTTCGTTCCGTCGCCGGCGTTGACATCGACAAGCACACCGGGGGAGGTGTGGTGGAGCGCAGTCAGCACCATCTTGGGTTCGAAGACCTCCCAGTCCCAGCGTTCGAAGCTCTTGTAGATTCCGTCCAGCGGTACCGAACAATGAACTTCGGCATCCTCCGCATTGACATCGATCAGGATCTTTCGACCCTTCTTGACGATGCTGACGGTCTCGTCAGGTGTGGTGACTTCGACCAGGGCGCCATCAGGAGCATCGATCAGGCTGGAGAGCGCGGCCATCACGAGTTCGCGTTGGTCCCTGGCTTCTTGAGGCACTTCCATGTCCTGCATGACCTCATCGGGGATGAAGGCAACGGCGATATCCGCCATGACCAGAGGGAAAGGAATCTTGAAATGGATGGCCTCGGGCTCCGGAGTTTGTACATCGACGATCACCCAGTCCATCACTACAGTAGCCGCCCCAAATCCTGCGACAGCCGCCAGGAGAATGGAACCCAGGGTTGATATGCCGCGTTGTCGAGGGCTGATCATTTTCTACTCCACCCACACCCGCACGTTGGCTTCTGCCGATGCCACCCGAATGAGATCGCCTGCGGGCAGATCGTCAAACGCCTTGAGCAGGGCGGCGACGTCGATCCGGTCCTCTTCGTCAATATGGATGGCGTTGATGATCTGCACAGGCAGGACGACTTCAACCTGGGCTTGTTCATCGGTTTTCTGATTGACAGTCACCAGGATAGTGTCGGCTTTCTTGGAAACGTTGACATCGGCCTCGTCGGACTCGACAACAATGTAATCGCCGTCAACCGCGTCCCTGATGGAAGAGAAGACTTCCATCCATTCGATGTCGATATCTTCGGTGTGGAGGTGGACCTTGCCGCCCTCGAAGCCCTCGACGTTGACTGCGCCAATGACCGAGAGCACCAGATTCAGCGGAAGGTGAACCTTGACCTTGGTATCTGTCTCGTGTTCTGTTACGTGGACATTGAGCCATTTTCCATCGGTTGCACCTGCCACAAGGCAGACCGACATGAAGAGAGTTACCAATATGAGAGTTTTTCGATGCATGATGAACCTCCTTTGTTCCTCGTACTGATCAACGGCGGCAGTCTGAAAAGGTTCGCAAAACCTCAGATGACGTAAAAAAAGTTGCGGGCCGTGTGGCCCGCAGGAGGAAGGAGGAGGTAGAATTCTTGGGCCGGCTTCTGGTGGCCGGTTGCCGATCTATAAAGCAATACTTATGCCAACTTTCTTCTTCAGCCGTTTATTGCCGTTCCTGCTGGCCTTTCCTTGTCGCAAGGGGATGGAGGCCGGTCGCTTCGTGGCAAGGCGCTGTGCCGTCTGGTTCGGGCCATTGTGCCTTTTTGGCGTCGTCTGATGAAAAGGACTCGCCTTTGGCCTGTAATTCTGGTTGCGGCCCTGACCGTGGCAGTCGAAGCCGTCAGTATGGTCGGGGTCTGGACCTGGGACGTGACGGCCAGGAGTTTGCGCCGGGATGCGGATGCCGGCGCCGCGGCCCTGATTGATACGACTCTTCTTGATCTGCCTCCGGCCGTACTGAGATCTCGGCGATTGCTGACAGGTGACCTGGCTGCAGTGGAGCAGGGCACGGCCGTGATGGCACTGGAGGCCGTTGCCCATCGACAAATCAGGTGCATGGTCGCCCACCCGGAGGGCTACCTCAATCTGGCTCGGGCGGAATTGATCCGGGGCCGGATTTTCGAAGGACAGGCGGACCTGGCCAAGGCTCTCGATCGCGACCCGACCTGTCCTTTTTCCATCAGGCTGTTGGGGCTGGTGACCCTCTTTCAGGGCCGATTCGAGGAAGCGTTGGATCTCCTGGCTCAGGCGGAAGCGGTTGCTCCGGGCTATCGGTTGCCGCCGGTCGAGTTGGGATCCGAGGACGAGTCGCGAGTCCGTCTCGAAGGAATGGAACGTCGTCTGGCGACCTATCCGCGCCTTCGCGTAGAGACCCTGATATCGATCGGCCAATCGCTCCGGGCGATGGGCCGTCTGGACGAGGCAACACTACGGATGGAGGAAGCGGCCGGTGATCCCCGGGCCGATCTGGTCAGAGCCCAGTGGACATTGAATGACGGAGATGCCCCGGCCGCGGCAGGAATGGCCCAGGGCTTGGTGCAACAGCGGCGCCTGCCGACGAAGATCAGGGCAGCGGCGTGGTCCCTTCTCTCGAGGGCACTGGAAGTTCAGGGCGACTCGCAGGGGGCACTGGCCGCGGCTCAGCGGGCCCTGCGCCTGGCGCCGGAGAGTGCCGCTCCATACCTTGCGCTGGCGAGAATCGCTCAGGGCAGGGGTGATATCGACGAGGCCGTCAATCATCTTCGCAGGGCATGGGGCATGGATCCGGCCAACGTCGGAATTTTGTTCCAGTTTGCCCAGGCAGCCGAGAAAGCAGGGCTGAAGGCCGATGCTCGATTGGCCCTGGAGCGGGCATTGGATCTGGACTCCGGGAATACCGCTACAGTTCTCCGGTTGGTGGACTTTCAACTCCGTACAGGGGCGCTGATGGAAGCGACCATGACCCTCTCGCGTGCCCTGGATCGAGCTCCTGCCGACCCTGGTCTTTTGAGGATGGCGGAGCGGCTTCGGCGTGAGGTCACCAAGCGATAGCAAGGTGTCCAGTATTGGCTTTCAAGGTGCCTGAGGGTTGGATCTTATCGAGGCCAATACTGCCCATCTTGTTATCGCTATGAGCGCTTCGCGCTGGGGGACAAAGGGTCAAAAAGTCAAAGAGACCGGGTTCATCCAAGAGAATAATGAGCATTTGAAGTGATTGTACAGGCTTGTTTCGGGTTCGAGAAATACTCTTCATGATGCGCGAAGCGCTTTTCGCTGAGGGTCGGCAGGGCATTGGCCTCGGTAACGTTTACCTATTGAGAGGCGTAAGGGCCAAGGCCATGGCGAGCCTCAGCGATTGAACCGGCCACCATCAGTATCCCGGGGATTTTGCCTCGCCCAATCCACCTGCCGACAGATGCCCCGGAAGATGGCTGCCTCGTTTTCGGTGATGCCGGCCCGGCCGAAGACCCTCCGAATCTTGCGCAATATGCGGTCCGGGTTGTCGGGGTCGAGGTAGCCGATCTCGGCGAGTGTTGTGTGGAGATGGGCCATCAGGGCCTCGACGGTGTGGTGGGGGGCAGGTTCGGGTTGGTTGGTTTCGGATGGGCTGCTCTCAATCGCGAAGTGACTCAAGAGGATAGCGATCGATTGGGTCAGGTTGAGCACCGGGAAAGCTGGGTCGGTCGGAATGCGCACCGCCAGATCGCATCGGTCGAGGTCGTCCCTGTTCATGCCCCGGGTTTCACTGCCAAACACCAATGCAGCGTCTTCGGATCCTCGTTGCAGGACTGTATCGATTGCTTCCGACGGCGAGACGATCGGTTGGTCGGGGCGGCCTCGTCCTGAGGCCGTGGCTACCAGGGTCTTGCTGTCGGCAGCGGCGGCATCGAGATCATCGAAGACCTCGATGTCGACGTACTGCCTCGCTCCGCAGGCCCACTGGTCGACGATGGGGTCCTCAATCGTGGCCTTGGGCCGGACCAGGGCCACATTGGTGACGCCGAAGTTTGCGGCAACCCTCAGTGCGGCGCCGAGGTTGCCCGGCGATGAGGTTTCGATCAGGATGAGTCGATTGATTTTCATATCACGACGGCCCCTGGGTTGACGATGTGAATTGGTTCGAACACGTCGCGGGACCGGAAACTGGAAACTGGAAACTGGGTTCTCGTTTTCTGGCTGTTCTCACAAATACGTTCATCGTCTGAATCTCAATCATGGTCCCCCAACTGGAGCGGATGGTCTGCCGCCGGTTCACAGTTTAGCCTTTTGCAAATAATCACAACAGGAACTGCCGCACAAAGGTACGAATAACCGCAAAAGCCGAAATCGCACAATGAGACGGCCGAGTTTCCAGTTTCCAGTTTCCAGTATCAAGTATCTTTCTCTACCCAGTATACTGGCTTCACCAATATACCTGGGGGCATGATGTTCTTACCCGTCGGGCATGATCAGAGTTCGGTTCGTCGCCTTCCATGGGTGACCTTTACGTTGATGGGTCTCTGCGTCGTAGTTTTTCTCCTGACGTTGGCTCCGGTCCAAAGCAGTAAAGAGAGGATGGCGAGGTCTCTGACTGAGATCGCGGAGTACTTTTTTGCCCATCCCAACCTCGAACTGGAACCGGAGATTGAGGAGTACCTCTTCGGTTTTGTTCCGGAGTATCAGGGACAACGGGAGGCTTTCAAGGAGGTGCTCAAGGAGGGAGTGACCGGTTTTGGACTCTTTGACGGTGAACAAGAGGAACAAGGGCCGGAAGAGACGGAGGCCGAGCAGCAGGCTGAACTGGACAGACTGACCGCCCAGTTCCACAAGGCCATCAAGAGTTCACCGTATTTTGAGTTGGGCCTGGTCCCGGCCGATCAGCACATCTACGCCTACATCACCCACCAGTTCATGCATGGCGGCTGGATGCATTTGATCGGTAATCTGCTCTTCCTCTATCTGGCCGGACCGTATCTCGAGGACGTTTGGGGACGGCCGCTTTTTGCCGGTTTTTACCTTTCGGCCGGAGTCTTTGCAGCCCTGGTCTACGTGCTGAAGTACCCATTGATGGAGGGACCGATGGTCGGCGCGTCCGGAGCGATCGCAGGTCTGATGGGTGCTTTTCTGGTCCGTTATGGTGGTACCAAGATCAAGTTCCTCTTCTTCTTTTTCATGACGCCCAGGTTCTTCGATGCACCGGCGTGGCTGATGCTGCCCTTGTGGCTTCTGCGGGAGGTTTTCTACGGGCAAGCAGTCGATTTCGGCGGGGGACAGAGTTCGGGTGTGGCGCACTGGGCCCACGTGGCGGGCTTTGTCTACGGTCTGGTGATTGCGGCCGGTGTCAAGCAGCTGAAATTCGAAGAAAAGTACGTTGACACCGCACTGGAGTCCCAGGCCATCCAACATCAGAACCTGGATCTCGAGGAGGCCCTGGATGCCCGTCAGAGAGGCCAGTTGGAAAAGGCCGAAGAGATTCTGCTGTCCCAGCTTAAGGCCAATCCCGGCGATTTTGACGCAGCGATGGCCTACTGGGATGTTCGTCGGGACATTGGCGCCGTGGCCCCGGCAGTGCCCTTCGTCTTGAGGGTCTTTCGGGATGTTCTTCGAAAGGGACAGCATGACCTGGTGACGCCGCGGTGGCCTGAGATCCTC
The DNA here is from genome assembly GCA_029932545.1 of Thermoanaerobaculales bacterium. GTDB lineage: Bacteria > Acidobacteriota > Thermoanaerobaculia > Thermoanaerobaculales > Sulfomarinibacteraceae > DAOWGJ01. The sequence continues at coordinate 14,375 of JAOZPW010000050.1, forward strand.
GAAATGGCGCCGCCCGGTTCGATCGACCCGAGCCTGGCGGCCAGGGTTGCAGAGACAGTGGGTGATGAGTTGGGGGAGCATACTCTCCAGGCGACCGTCGATGCGGGCGCCGCCGGTGTAACGCCGGAAACGCCTGTAGGAGTTCTGGCTCGCTTGACTCGAGTGGGGGCGGCGGTCGGGGCGTGCTCGGCGCGAACCCTGGCTGAACAGGCGTTGGCGTCGATGGATCTGCCCAACGAGACCAGGGCCGAGATCGAGGGGTTGGTAGCCGGCCCGTTGGCTTCGGTTGGGCCTGCCTCGGCGCCGGAGGAACCATCCCCGGTAACCGCTACGGCGCTGGAGACCGACGAGTCAGTCGAGCCGACAATCACGATGGCGCCGGAAGACCATCAGTTGGAAATCATGGAGGCTGTGCCGACCGCTTGGGAAGATGGTGTCTTGACGCTGTCGATCGGAGGCAAAAGCCGGCCGATGGCCCTGAATCAGGTGCAGGCACTCGCTGTTGCAGGTATCGCTCAGCCGGGTCAAGCGCCCTTCGTTATCGTCGATCTGATGCTTGACGCCCCTTGGAGTAAAAGGGTTAAGCTGAGAATTATCCGTCTGTCCAGCAAGGCCTTCGATCCTTCAGGCTTGGTCGAGGGACCCGATCCGATGAGCTGTTTCAGGCAACTCCTGGTAGAGATTCTCGAAGTCTCGGACGCGGCGCCCTTGCCCGACCCCGATGCTGCCGTGGGAAACCCCTTCCAGCGGTTTGCAGCCATTTCCGATTACGAGCAAGAGGTGATCGGCCTGACATCATGATCATCCGATTGCCTTTTGGGCAGGGCGCCATTGCGGTCGATCTCAGGGGCTTCCGGATCCGTCCTCTTCAGCCGGAGGGGCCACGGGAACGCTCTGACCCAGCGCAGATGGTGTTGCACGCTGTTGCACGACCTCTCTCCGGCCCCTCCCTCGAGGTTCGCGCCCGGGCTGCCGGAAATGTTGTCGTCATCGTGCCTGACGGGACGCGATCGGCCCGGATCCCGGAGATCCTTCCGGCGCTATTGCGGGCGCTAACTGACTGGGGCATCGCTCCCCACCGGCAGACCATCGTCGTGGCCTGCGGTACTCATCCGTCAGTACCTCGGGCGGAACTCGAGGGGATTGTCGGATCACTGGAACCCCAAGTGACTGTGATCCAGCATGATGCGCGTGATGCCTCGGCCTTGGTGACGGCGGGCACGGTCCAGGGGGGCGGGTTGATCCGCCTGCATCGCGCAGTCATGGAAGCCGACCTGCTGGTCACAATTGGGGGCGTTCGACACCACTATTTCGCGGGTTTCGGCGGCGGTCCGAAGATGGTCTTTCCCGGTGTTGCCGGTTACGAGGAAATTCAGGCCAACCACGCGAGGGTCTTTGACCTCTCAGGGTCGGAGCCCATTCGCCGGCCTCAGTGCGAACCGGGTCGGCTCGAGGCCAATCCAGTCGCTGAGGAAATTGGGGAGGCGGCGGACCTGCGGCCTCCGGATGTCTCGGTGTGCCTGGTGCCTGGAATTGGCGGTGGTGTGGCCGAGGCTGTGGCGGGGCCCTGGCGAGAGGCATTTGATGCAGCCGTCGCCCGGGTCCGCGAGATATTTGAGGTGAGCGGGGATCAATTTGATCTGGTCGTTGCCTCCGGAGCAGGCGCCCCGTCTGATGAGACCTTGATCCAGGCACACAAGGGACTGGATGCGGCGTGCAGATTCTCCCGCCCAGGCGCCGAAGTCCTATTTCTCGCCTCGATGGCCGGGGGAGCGGGTTCCGGCGCCATGACGCCTTTCCTCGAGGATCCGCGGCCGGAGTCAATTCTTAATCGTTTGGCCGGCGGGTGGGTGCAGTACGGCCATACAACCTTTCGCCTGGTCGAGAAGACCGCGCGGCATCGAGTCAGCCTGGTGACGGAAGGTGACTGGGCCGGGTTGGAGGGTCTGGGTTTCGAACGGGTCGCTACCGCCGACGAGGTTGTTGATCGCTGGCGGGAGGAGTTTTCAGGTGCAACTGTTGGCGTGATGACCGGTCCGGCAGTGTATCCGAGGAAATAAGCCGGGACGTTGGGCAGCTGAGTCATAAATGACCTGTAGGGGCGGACCCCC
>JAOZPW010000297.1 GCA_029932545.1 Thermoanaerobaculales bacterium
TCCAATAGTTTATGCATATAGCGGAATATATAAGAATAATCACATCGACATTGTCAAACTCAACGAGGTAGCCGAAATTATTGGAAGTCGTCATCGGACCACCTCCCTCTTCGCTTTGACCGGGATCACTCCATCCCGATCCGTCGGCACGTCTCCGTGGTAGTCCCCGTGAGCCCCTCGGCCATGGTGCGCTTCAGGCATCACACCCTTGACCTCGGCCATGCCGATCATCGGGCCGAACCTCAAGAAGAGAAGGAAAAGCGTGAAAAACAAGCCAAAAGATCCGACAAAAGTCAGGACATCAACAAAGGTCGGACTGTAGTAGCCCCAACTCGAGGGCAGAAAATCGCGACTCAGGGATGAGACGACGATGACAAAACGCTCAAACCACATGCCGACGTTGATTAGAATCGAGGCGACCCACAATATGACCACATTGGTGCGGAACTTCTTGACCCAGAAAACCTGGGGAACGATGACGTTGCAACTGACCATGATCCAGTAGGCCCAGGCATAAGGCCCAAACCCGCGATTGAGAAAGGTGAAACCCTCGTAGGCGTTCCCGCTGTACCACGCCATGAAGAACTCGGTCGAGTATGCCAGGCCGACCATCATTCCGGTCGCCAACATGATTTTGGCCATGTTCTCCAGGTGGCGAAGCGTGATGATCTCTTCCAGCTTGAAGATGGCCCGAGTCGGAATAATCAGGGTCACAACCATGGCGAAGCCGGAGAAAATCGCACCTGCAACAAAATAGGGAGGAAAGATCGTCGTGTGCCAACCCGGGATTATCGACACGGCAAAGTCGAAACTGACGACCGAGTGCACCGAAAGGACCAGGGGCGTTGCCAAGGCGGCCAACAGAAGATAGGCCGATTCAAATCGATGCCAGTGCCGATTCGAGGAACGCCATCCCAAAGCGAGAATACCGTATGCGATCTTCCGAATCGGGTGCTTGGCCCGGTCTCTGATGGTCGCCAAGTCGGGAATCATGCCCATGTACCAGAACAGCAACGACACCGTCGCATAGGTACTGACCGCGAAGACATCCCAGAGGAGAGGTGATCGGAAATTGGGCCACATCGACATCTGGTTGGGAATCGGGAAGAGCCAATACACTACCCAGACTCGACCGACGTGGATCGCCGGAAAAATCCCTGCGCAGGCAACTGCAAAGATCGTCATCGCCTCCGCAAAACGGTTGATCGAAGTTCGCCATTTCTGGCGCAACAAGAAGAGAATTGCCGAGATCAGCGTACCCGCGTGGCCGATACCGACCCAGAAGACAAAGTTGACGATCGCCCAACCCCAACCGACCGGGCTCTGCAATCCCCATACGCCGATACCTGTGAATATCAGGTAGGCAATCATGGCCCCGAGCACACCCAGCAGGCTCAAGCTCAGGCCAAAAAATACATACCACAACGGGGGTGTTCTCGGATTCTCGACGATGCCGCAGACGGTATTGGTAACGTCCCCGAAGGTCCGTCCGCCCAGGACCAGCGGCGGGCGGCCCACAGGGTCGTCGGTGGTGTTGTTCAAATAACTGAGATCAGCAGTTCGGGTAGTCATGAGGCTCAGGCCGACTCCTTCCCATGCGGCGCGTCGTGGCCATGCTCGGGCGGGCCACCGGCATCCTGCTCGGAGTTTCCGGCGGGATTTCTCAAACGGGCCATATAGTGGACCCTCGGCTTGATGTTCAACTCCGCCAGCGTCGCATAGGACCTGGGATTCTCGCGTGAGGCGGAGATGACGCTCTCGGGGTCGTTGAGATTACCGAAATGGATCGCCTGAGCTGGACAGGTTTGGGCACACGCCGGTGTGATCTCACTATCGGTAATCGGACGATTCTCGTTGCCGCTGGTGATCCGGACCTGCTGGATTCTCTGAATGCAGAAGCTGCACTTTTCCATCACGCCCCGGGATCTGACGGTGACCTCAGGATTGAACTGCATCTTCGAGACTTCTTCGAGATCCTTGTGGTAGTTGAAAAAATTGAACCTTCGTACCTTGAGGGGGCAATTGTTCGCACAGTATCGAGTCCCGACGCATCGGTTGTAGACCATCGCGTTGAGCCCGTCCTCGGTGTGCTGAGTGGCCGCCACCGGGCATACCTGCTCGCACGGCGCCATCTCGCACTGCACACAGGTCATCGGCTGAAACACCACCTGGGCATCATCAATTTCATCGAGACCGGCACCTTCAGGGGTCTTGAAGTAGCGATCCAATCGAATCCAGTGCATCTCACGCTGGTTAAGAACCTGATCTCTGCCTACAACCGGGACATTGTTCTCCGCCTGACAGGCAACGATGCATGCGTTGCACCCCGTACAGGCATTGAGATCGATCGCCATCCCCCACTGTTCACCCTCGTAGACCTTTTCCTTCCACAGAGAAACCAGTGGCGGGTGGTGATCCATGTGTCTGAAGGTCTCGGGATCCTCCAGATACCGATCCAGGGAAGCCTCACGTATCAGCTGTCCAACTCTCAGTTGGCGGCTTTCAAAACCAATCAGGTCAATGGCCCAGTGATCCTGGGTGGTTGCCAGCAAATAGCTGCGCCCGGTGGGCGTCACAGTCGGACCGCCAACGGACCACAGGTCTTCAACCGTCCGCAGGCGGTAGGCGCTGGCGCCGACACCGTTGCCGACTTGGCCCGCGCCTTCCCGCCCATAGCCCAACCAGACCGTCAGGGAGAATGAGGCCGGTCCGGGCAAAACGTACACCGGTAAGTCAATCGAACGACCAGAGGCCTCAACCGTGACCAGGTCTCCATCGTTCAGCTTCATGTCACGGGCGGTCAGAGGAGACATCAGCAGAGCGTTGTCCCACGTGATCGTGGTCAGAGCTTCGGGCAGCTCCTGAAGCCATCCGTTGTTGGCAAATCGCCCATCGAAGATCTTCGGGTCGACGGCAAACACCAGCTCGGGGCGCCCGGCGGTCGGCGCCGGTCGAGCAACCAGAGCGGTCATGGCCGCTGCTGCGGTTGCCAAGCCTTCGCTGGAAAACGGCCGCTGGGCAGAACTGAGGGCACTGCCGTGGACCACACCCTCATGAAGGGCCGAACGCCAGGCATCATTCAATGATTTTGAGCCGGCAAGACCTGCGCCTGAGAAGGTCGAACGTACGATATCGTAGCCCGCAGCCTTCTCACCGATGGCCAGCGACAGAACCTCGATCCCGGTGTGTCCGTCAAAAAGAGGCGCAATCAGCGGCTGCGCCAGGGTCCATGTGCCGTCCCACGCCAGGCCATCTCCCCAGGACTCAAGAGCATGAGCCTCCGGCAGGTGCCATTCGCAGAGCTGAGACGTCTCGTCACGGTAGAGAGAAAGGTGAATCGCATGTTTCGCCTTTGACAGGGCTTCCTGAAAACCGAGGTCTGCAGGGGCATCGTAGACGGGATTCCCACCGAGAATCAGCAGAGTCTCCACCTGGCCGCCGTTCAAAGCCTCAACCAGTTCTTCAATTCCCTCTGCGGCTTGGGCGCCGGCATCGACGTAGGTCACGGACCGGTTCATATTTCCGAGAGCATTATTCAACACGGCCGCCAGCGCATGCACCGCCGGCGGCTGCCGACGCCCAACCATCACTGCGCCGTCACCACGATGAGCGATCAGATCGGCCGCGACCTGCTGAACCCATGCGGCCTCAGCTTCGACCAACCCATCGGTCGAACACTGGGCTATCAGGCCATTGGCCGCACCAGGCATCTCGACATGATGATCGTTGACCAATGACACGGCGACAGCCCCCAACAGGGCTGCAACACGTCCCAGCGCCACGGCGACCCGATGGTCAGCCATCGCACCGGTACCGGTCATGCCCGGCTCGGCGACCCACAGACGGTTCATGGTCTCCGCGCTGGGCTTACGACCTGCCGCGAACTCCCGCGTCAACCGGAGCGATGCCGGATGATCGTTGAGGAAATCTGCGTCGAAGGCCACAATCACTTGGGTGTGGTCAAGCTTCGGGACAACTCTCAGAGGTGTCTCGAAGGCCATTGACATACCGGCGCCCTCGTTTTGGTCCGTAACCGGAGCCCACTCGAACCACGAGCTTTTGGGGAATCGAGTCTCGAAGGCCTGTCGCATTTTCTTCCTGCTGGGCGACGACGACGGAGCAGCGAGCACCGCAACTCCGGCCCCATCAGCACCGAGCATCGAACCAAATTCAGTGTCAAAATCGGCCCAGGTTCTCAGAAAGTCCTGTCCGCCAAGTCGCTGCACCGAATGACGGCTTCGGTCGGGGTCGTACATCTCAAGTACCAAGGCCTGGGTGGTGGCAGTCAACGCGCCCAGACTGTCCGGGTGCTCCGGATTGCCTTCGGCCTTGATCGGCCGTCCATCGAATGAGGTCACGACCATACCGAGGGCGGAACCTGCAAGTTCGATCGCAGTGGCAAAATACTGTGGCACTCCCGGCACTCGATCGGCCGATCGATGGGCAAAGGGAACGATCTCTTCGGCGGGCCATCGGCAGCCGGTCAGTCCGGCAAACGCCATCGAGGCGCCCATCACCTTGAGAAAGCTCCTCCGAGAAGCCGGAGGAAGTCGGTCCCACTCATCGTCG
>JAOZPW010000051.1:0-12697 GCA_029932545.1 Thermoanaerobaculales bacterium
AATCGACTTCTCCGAAAACTCTTGAAACCCGGCAACGATAACGGGCTCGGGCTCGAAGGAACGCGGACACGGGGGTCCGCCCGATACAGACCCTCTCCCCCTCCCCCCCTCTCCCTTGCTCCCCCTCTCCCCTGCTCCCCCTCCCAGATCGTGTAACCTGATACACGACCCCCGCAAAGGAGTAGCTGTGGCTCGAAAAGATGACGAACAGCAACTGGTCGATCTGATGACCAGCTACCAGCAGGGTGATGCCGAGGCTTTTACCGGCCTGTATCAGGCACTCAAGGCGCCTCTTCAGCGCTATCTCTGGACCTTTGTCCGGAACACGACGACTGCGGAAGATCTCACCCAGGAGGCGTTCTTACAGATCCATCGGGCCCGTCATACCTACACGTCACCCCGACCGGTTCGACCCTGGGTCTATGCGATCTCACGGTATGTCGCGCTGATGCACCTGAGATCAAAGAGACGTCGAAAGGAAAGCCTTGCGTTCGAGGATCTTCCCGAGGTTCCTGTGCCACCCGAGATGGACCGCATCGGAGACGCAGCGACTGTATTCACTCTGATGGCCAAACTCCCGAAGCGTGGGCAGGAGGTCTTGATGCTGCATCACCTGCTGGGTCTGAGTTTCCAGGAGGTTGGTGACATCCTGGGCGTGGCGCCCGGCACCGCCAAGGTCCGAGCCCACCGCGCCCTGAAAGCACTGAAAGAAATGGTCACAGACGAAGGAGGATCCGATGTCGGCGCCACACGTTCCTGAAGAGCTGATGAAGGCCGTCATGGACGACTTGCGGCCGATCACCCCTCTCGCGCCGGTTTGGCGGCGAACACTGTGTGCACTGGCGGTCTCGGCCCTGGTCTTTGCTGTGGCCGTGCTGGGCTTCGGTCTGCGATCCGATATTCAGAACATTCCCACTTGGCTGGGTTGGGGCAGCTCGGTCATCGAATTTCTCGCGGCTGCACTCCTGATCGGCTTGGCCCTGCGGGAGTCCATCCCCGGTCGCAGCATACCGCTGGGCAGTGCGCTGACGGCCCTGGTCGCCTGCATTACCTATCAACTGACAGTCGGCTACGTCACCTGGCGTTTCAGCTCAGGCGTCCCTTGGGAGGACAACCCCCTGGCCCATGGCATGGGTTGCATGATTTCGGATACAACGCTGGCCATCCCGACCCTCCTGGTCACCGTCTGGCTGATCATCAGGGCCTTCCCGACACGCGCATGGATGGCCGGCATGCTGGGCGGCGCTGGAGCGGCTATCGCTTCGGACGCCATCACCCATCTGCGATGTCCGGTCTCCGACATGCGGCACGTCCTGCTTTGGCACACCGGCGCAGTCGTCTTGATCTCCGCAGCCGGGGCCCTGATTGGATTGGTCTGGGATCGTCGGAGGATTTGATCAACTCCGCTATACTGGCAAGGAACCCAGTCAGCGCAGGAGGTCCCAATGGCTCCAGACAACGACACCGATCAAACCCGCCACATGGATAGCCTCAAGCGGCAATTCGACGAGTTGCAGCTGGAGTGTTCCCGATTGAAGAAACAGCAAAAGACCAACCCCTATCGCGAGTTGTTCGAACGATCGGCCGATGCGATCTTGATCATCAAGGGTGGTCAGTTCGTCGATTGCAACCAGGCGACCGTCAACATGCTGCGTTTCGAAAGCTGCGACCAGGTCCTTCAGACCCACCCCTCCGAACTTTCGCCACCAACCCAGCCCGACGGCCGGGACTCGCGTGAAAAGGCTGACGAAATGATCGCGCTGGCATTCAAGCACGGCAATCACCGCTTTGAATGGGACCACCGGCGCGCCGACGGCGAGGTTTTCCCGGTCGAAGTTCTGCTGACGGTGGCCGGAGACAATGACGAGAGAGTCCTCCACACGGTCTGGCGAGACATCACCGAACGGAAACAATTGGAAGAGCAGCTTCTCCAATCCCAGAAGATGGAGGCGGTCGGACAACTGGCCGGAGGCATCGCTCACGATTTCAACAACCTCCTGGTCGCCATCATCGGCCACAGTGACCTCCTGGAATCGGGACTCGATGATCGAATGGACCTCCTCGCGCGCGTTCACCAGATTCAGCATGCGGCAACGCGAGCAGCGGGCCTGGTGCGTCAATTACTGGCCTTTTCGAGAAAACAAAGGGTCCATCAGCGGGTCGTTGACCTCAATGCCATTTTGGTCGATCTTGAACAACTCTTGAACCGCCTGATCGGCGAAGACATCCGAATGACTGTCGTTCCCGCCGATCAGATCATGCCCGTCAAGGTCGATCCCGGTCAGATGGAACAGGTGATCGTCAACCTGGTGACCAACGCTCGCGACGCGATGCCCGAGGGCGGCACCATTGATGTGACGATCGAACCCGTCATTCTGACCGAGATGCCGCAAGGGGCCTCCCTGCCGATCGAACCGGGGCACTTCGCCCTGCTGTCGGTCCGAGACACGGGCGCCGGGATGCACGAGGAAACGATCAGCCGTGCCTTCGAGCCCTTTTATACGACCAAAGAAGTCGGTCAAGGCACCGGCCTCGGGCTCTCAACGGTTTACGGCATTGTCCGTCAAGACCATGGCACCGTGACCATCTCCAGCCGGCCGAATCAGGGAACCACCATCAAGATCTTTCTCCCAATCTCGGCCGGCCAACTGTCGGTTGCCGAGAGTACCTCTCACACCAGAGCACCAGGGGGCAGTGAGACAATCTTGGTCGTCGAGGATGAAGAGACAGTTGCCTCACTGGTGACAAACGTCCTCGAAGCCAACGGCTACACCGTGCTCAACGCCGTGGACGGATTGGATGCCCTCGGAGTCTGGGAGCTGAACGACGGACCGATCGACCTGGTTTTGACCGACGTCGTCATGCCCAACATGGGAGGAGTTGAGTTGGTTCAGGAACTCAAGGAAGGCGGCTTCGTCCCCAAGATCCTTTTCATGTCGGGCTATACGAACCTGGCGCCCGACCGTCTGGAACGCCTCGACGAGAAGGTCGTACTGATAGAGAAACCCTTCAGTCCGAACCAGTTGATCGAACGAATCCGAGAGATTTTGAACGGTTGTTAGGCACTAACCCTCAAACTGCTTCGAAGGTCGAAGCAGAACCTGAGGGCAAGTGCGCTCTCAGCTCTCAGCCCACGCCCCTTCGGCCTGACGTCCGATCCTCTAGCCCGTACTTCTCACCAGTGTCCGGCTGAAAGCTGATAGCTGATAGCTAATAGCTAATATCCGATACACACCTTCCCAAAATGCGCACCTGATGCCATGTAGGCGAACGCCTCCGGGACATCGTCGAAGTCGAAGACACGGTCGATCACCGGCTTGAGTTCATGGCCCTCGATGGCCCGATTCATGCGCTCAAAACCCTCCCGGGAACCGACCAGAATCCCCTGGAGTTTCAGGTGTTGCATCAACAACGGAATGATGTTGAACTCCGACGAGATTCCGGAGAGCACGCCGATCACCGAGATCGTACCACCGACGGCGGCCGCCTTCAGAGACTGGGCCAGCGTGCCCGCCCCTCCGACCTCGACGATGTGATCGACACCACGGCCGTCGGTCATACGGCGGACAGTCTTGCCCCACTGGGGATCGTCGGCGTAGTTGACGGTGGCCCAGGCGCCCATGGAACGGAGCCGATCGAGTTTGGCATCGTTCGAGGAGGTGGCAATCACGCGGGCGCCCAGCACCAAGGCAAACTGAAGGGCAAAGATCGAAACGCCGCCGGTTCCCTGGACGAGCACCGTATCGCCTGCCGACACGTCGCCCAACTCCGCCATGGCACTCCAGGCGGTCAGGGCGGCACAGGGCAGCGTGGCGCCCTCGACATCACTGAGGTCTTTCGGTAACGGAATAACACCTTCAGCATCGAGGACCATCATTTCGGATAACGTCCCGTCAATAGGTCCACCAAGCGTTCCGCTGAGTTTTTCGGCCGTCGGCCTTCCGCTGATCCAGGTCTGGGAGAAGACCGTTGCAACCCGGTCGCCCACACCGACCCGCTGGACGCCCTCTCCTACGGCAACCACCTCTCCGACACCGTCGGAGCAGGGTACCAACGGGAGGGGCTGCCTGGGATTGTAGTGACCTCGGACCATCATAAGATCACGGTAGTTCAAGGACACAGCCTTCATTCGCACAAGGACCTGACCATGACCTGGCGCCGGATCCGTTCTCTCCACACATTTCAGATTCTCCATCCCGAACGAACCCTGAATCTCGTATGCCTTCATGATGCCTCCCAATATTGGTATTCTACCGCGCCTGCCCTAAAGGGGTTCCCGAGCCCGAGCCCGTTACCCTTACCGACTTCCTTCGGGTTCAACTCCAACCGAATGATCCACAGGCGCGGTTGCCTGGGTCCGCCTTCACGGGGTCGTGACAGACACATATCGGTAACGAAAACGGTAGCGAGGGCTCGGGTTAAGGCACACCGATTCCTCTTGATTCCGACTGTGCTGCAGAGCTAACGGCTCAACCGCTAATCGGTTACAGCTGCCCGCCGGGCCGGCCTGTCACATTTTGGTTCCGGCTCCTCCGGGTTCGTCGTTGATCGTTTATGATGGACTGAGGAAACTCCTGACACGGCAAACAAGAGCGGCTCCTTTGGCCTCTCATGAGAAATGGCAACAATGAGTCAAGGCAAATATCCAGCCCGCAACGTCGACGACACTTCCCTGGAAATTGGGGTGACCTCGTCCCCGGTAAGGGCAGCGTCCGCCAAATCTGGAAATAGCGTTGCCGGAGAGATCCTAATAACCTTGGCCAAGGTCAACCGGGTGGTCCTTCGAGAAAACGACCGTGTGACGATGTTGGACGCCGTTTGCAAGATCTTGATCGAGCATAGAGATTACATCTACGCCTGGGTCGGCCTCATTGGGCAGATATCCGAAAAGGTGACCCTGGCCGCCGCCTCCGGCCCCACTTGCCCCTTTATGAACAGTTTTTCCCTTTCTCCGGACGACTCCTCTCGCCGTGGGCCTGAGTGCGCCATTGAAGCCATCAGGAAGGGCATCCCATTCCTGATTGACGGCACCGAAGACGAGGAGCCCTGCCCCGAATGCCCTACCCGCCGGGAATACCCCCATCGAACTACGCTGGCAATACCTTTGATACGGGACCGTAAGTCCTACGGCGTTTTTGTCGTTCACGCGACCGGCCCCGGTATCTTCGATCAACAGGAGCAGGCACTGCTGACAGATCTTGGCGATAACATCTCCTACGCTCTGGAAAAGCTGGAAGCAGACGAGCAGCGCAAGAACCACCTCGAAGAGGTCATGCTCCTCAACGAGATCACCAGGGTTACGCTGGAGTCGACGGCGATCACCGAAGCATTGCCCCATCTGGCCGTGCAACTTCAAGGGGCACTCAACGCGGACAGGTGTGATCTCGCTCTGTGGAGTGATCAACGTCAAGAGATCACATCGGTTGCTTCGACCGGCTCAGGGACAACCACCGACCCTGTTGCTTGTCCCCTGTCCGAGGGGGTTGCAGCTGTATTGGTCGCCAACCGACCGGTCCCCTGTGGCCCGGGTTGTGTGCCGATCCGAGCTCCGGTTCCATCCGGCCCCTTCATCATGGGAATGCCCCTGGTCGCTCACGGCGATCCCCTGGGTGCGGCTTTTGTTACGTTTGAAGATGAACGCCCCTGTATGCAATGCGATCTCAATCGCGCCCGGATGATTGCCGGCCACATCGCCCTGGCCATTACCCACACAAAGACAGTCGAGGCCAACACCAAGAGAATCCAAGCTCTTCTCGCCTTGCACGAAACCAGTGTCGATCTCGCAGGCCACCATGACATCAAGGGGCTCTTGAGAGCCATCGTCGTTCGCGCCGGAAAACTCGTCGGAACCGACATGGGCGGCCTGTACCTGACGGTCCCCAACGGACTGCAAATGGTTGTTGCACGGGGCGTATTGGAGCCCTTCGTCGATCGAGTCCTGCCGCAGGGAGAAGGCGCCAGCGGCCAAGCGGTTCTCAGTCGAAAGGCAATCCTGATCGATGACTACGCCACCTGGGAGGGCAGGTCACCGATGTACGCAGACATTCGGGTCGGAGCGGTGATCGCCGCCCCACTCCTGTGGAAGGACAAGGTTCTCGGCGCCTTCCACGTTGAGCACCCATCGGCCAACGTCTTCGGTCCCGATGATATCGAGATCGTCTCCCTCTTTGCGGAACAAGCGGCGGTCGCCATCGCCAACGCAAGGTTGATCTACAACACCGAAACCGCCCGAAAAGAATTGGAACTTGGATACACGGCAACCCTCGAGGGGTGGGTCAGGGCCCTTGATCTCAGGGATCAAGAGACCGAGGGACATACACAAAGGGTCACGGACCTCACCGTTGAATTGGCACGCCGATTGAACGTCGCCGAAGACCAGTTGGAGCCGATCAGAAGAGGCGCCCTCCTTCATGACATCGGTAAGATTGGAATCCCGGATGCCATTCTTCGCAAGCCCGGGCCCTTGACCGAAGACGAGTGGAAGATCATGCGCCGCCACCCACAAATGGCCTGGGACATGCTTTCACCGATCGAATACCTGAGAACGGCCCTGGCCATTCCCTATGGCCATCACGAGCGCTGGAACGGTTCAGGCTACCCACTGGGCACAAAGGAACGTCAGATACCACTGGCCGCAAGGATTTTTGCCGTCGTCGATGTCTATGACGCCTTGAGATCGGATCGACCCTATCGGAGGGGATGGCCCGAAGAGCGGGTCATTGACTACATCAAGGATCACAACGGGACATCCTTCGATCCGGAGATCGCCGAGGCGTTTTTGGCAATGGTATCGGAGCAATGAGATTAGATGCTTGATACTCGAAACTGGAAACTAGGAAACCGCCTGACCTGATCCTCCCCCTCTCCCCTGCTCCCCCATCGTGGTAGACTGGTTTCCCGCCACGCTGCACCTGAAAATGGAGGTGCAGATGCGATATTTTCCTACCCAATTCGTGAACTTGGCGCTTTGCCTGGCGATGTGTGCTCCCACCAGCGCTGGGAATCCCAAAAAACTGACACAGGCCTGCCCTCGGCTGGCACCAATTAACGGGGCACCGGCCGGAACTGCGATCATCGACAACGCTACTGTGCTCAAGCTGGCCAAGAAGGGCCGAATCGCGGCCATTGCCGATCCGCAGCAATCGGTATCGGACTCCAAAAGCCCAACATCAGGTAGCGGGCCTTCCGACAAGAAATACTGGCGAACGGAACACCGTCGGGCGGTCTCGGGCATTCACAAGCTCCAACAACAGCTGATCAAGGCTGAAGGGGAGCACGAAGCGCTGGAGTCCCAGCTCTTTGCTCTTCGGAAAGAGATCCAACGAATTCGGCTTCGGACTCGGCTGGACGCCAAGGCACAACAGATAGCACAGTTGAAGAAAAACCTTCGGCATGCCCGGGACAGTTTTTCGAGAGTAATCCGCGAAGCACGTTTGGAGGGCGCCCAACCGGGCTGGTTCCGGGACCTGCCGCGACCGTGAAGAAAGCTATCAGCCATCAGCTATCAGCTATCAGTTCACACACCTGCAACCTCGAGGGCAACGCAACGAAGAGGGCAAAACAGCTATCAGTACCGGTTTAATTGTGTTCTTCCCCTTCCCAAAGGTCCCGCAGGGTGTAGAATTCTGGAATTCCGGTGGTCTGAGGCGCCGGAAAACCCAGAGATTCGGTAAACGCAATCAAGGGAGGCCCGATGAAGGTAACGCTCGTCTTTCTGACCCTGATGACCTTGACTCTGTCATCTGTAGCGGCGCCCCCCAGTCAGCGCTGCACCACGACCCTTCAGGTCAACACCTGCGGAGACACCCCAGTAGATGACCGCAAGATCAAGATCGAAACCAGCGACGGGGAGAGCTTCAAAAAGAGGACTGACCCGAACGGACAGATCGTTCTTGATATCTGCCATGAAGATATTTCGACACTCAAAATTTCCGGCGTCAACAACCGCAAGGTCAGCAAGGCTATAGCAATTAACAGTACCGGCACCGAGGTATTGGCAACCATCACCCTCAACATCTGCGGTGCCTGAGCCGCCCTCTACCTGGGGGCTCTCGAGTTTCCTTGCTTTCCAGCGTGCACAACCTCATGCAATGGGTTTGCGCCGACGGCATAGGCCAGATCTGCGGGGCTTTCGATGTTCCAGACGGCGAGATCGGCCACCTTGCCGACCTCGAGCGTGCCTCGCGATCGAGACAGTCCCAGGGCCCGGGCGGCATTTCGTGTCACACCGGCGAGGGCTTCTTCGACCGTCAGACCGAACAGCACACAGGCCATGTTGACCATCAGCAGCAGCGAGGTCACGGGCGATGAGCCGGGGTTACAATCTGTCGATACCGCCATCGGCACCCCTAAGCGCCTGAAGGCATCAATCGGCGGCTTTCGTGTTTCCTTCAAGACGTAGAACGCCCCCGGCAACAAGACAGCAACCGTACCCGATTGTGCCATCGCCTCGACACCTTCGGAAGAAACATACTCCAGATGGTCTGCCGACAATGCGCCATACCGAGCCGCGAGCTGAGCTCCCCCTTGGTCGGACAGCTGTTCGGCATGTAATTTCACCGGTAAATCATGTACCGCAGCTGCGTCGAAGACCCGCGCCGTCTGCTCTGGTGTGAACCCGATCCTTTCACAAAAGGCGTCAACAGCATCCGCCAAACCAGCCTTCGCTGCTGCCGGAATCACTTCTCGGCACACAAAATCAATGTAGTCGTCGGGACGCCCGACAAACTCCGGAGGTACGGCGTGGGCGCCGAGCAGCGTCGTGCGCACCGAAACCGGACGCTCCTTCGCAAGCCGGCGGGCGACCGTGAGCATCTTCAGTTCCGTGGGGAGATCCAATCCATAGCCCGATTTAATCTCGATCGTCGTCACACCTTCGGCGAGTAAACGGTCCAATCGGGCCAGGGCAGAATCCAGCAATCGCGCCTCGGTGGCCTCTCGGGTTGCCATAACCGTCGAGAGAATGCCGCCACCGGCCGTGGCAATCTCCTCGTACGAGGCGCCGGCCAACCTCTGTTCGAATTCGTGAGCCCGATTCCCTCCGTAGACCAGGTGCGTGTGGCAATCGATCAGCCCCGGTGAAACCCACCGCCCCCGACCGGATCGAACATCCTGTGCCAAACTTTGCGGCGCCCCCGGAAGGCCGGCTCGTGGGCCGACAAAAGCCAGACGTCCGGCCGAAATGCCCACTGCACCATCCCGGACAGCACCATAGGGCTCTCCCCCATCGACCATCGTCGCCAGATTGACGTCAACCCACAGTGTGTCCCACATCTCACCGGTCATACCATCTCCCTCACCAATAATGCCAGGAGGCTAGAACGCTTACCAGCATAATGTGACCACGGACACATTACATCAACACGCCCTGTGTCATTCTTTACCCATGGTGGGAAACGGTATCAGATCACGGCGGCAGAAACTGGTCGAAGGCATGGAGCGCTCACTCAGCGATCTCCTGCACGAACGCATGGATCGTTCCTTCAGGGCCGATCACGGCAGTCGCCGCCCCCCGGACAACACCTCGGCACTCTATATTTGGGCTGCCGGCCAAGCCCCGGCCATGTTGGATCAGCTCTACCACATTCACCTCGAGGGCCTGCAGGAACGCGGAGAGATCCCGCGCAAGGAATACCAAGTTCCTTCTTCCGAGGCCGACCGCAAACGCATGCTGTCTGCGGTACGAGCGTGCGTAAGTCGGACCAGACGCTAGGACCGCGAACCGTATTGGCCCTCGAGATTTGCGATTTGCCCATCGGCGACGAGAATGGCCAATCCGGTCACGCCCCTAGCGATAGGCGCTTCGCGCGGAAAACTACTCAAAAAAATCAAACTTCCGAGTAATATTCCCGATACCAATCGATAAACCGCCTTACCCCTTCTTCAATCGGTGTCGAAGGCTTAAAACCAACCGCGTCCGAGAGCGCCTTGACATCCGCTGCGGTCGCCCGCACATCACCGGGCTGCATCGGCAGGAGGTTCTTGACGCCCTTCTTCCCTATGGCATCCTCGATGACCTCGATGAAACGCAGCAATTCGACAGAATCGCTGTTTCCGATGTTGAAGACCCGCCATGGCGAAGCGCTGGAGGATGGATCGGGTGCGTCGCCGGTCCACTGTGGGTCGGGCTGAGGCACATTCGTCATCACGCGAACGACACCCTCGACGATGTCGTCGATATAGGTAAAGTCCCGCCTCATGTCACCTTGTCCGTAGACGTCAATCGGCTCCCCTGCTCGGATGGCACGGGTGAACTTAAAAAGCGCCATGTCCGGCCTGCCCCACGGCCCGTAGACCGTAAAAAACCTGAGACCGGTCGTCGGAAGGCCATAGAGATGGGAGTATGTGTGGGCCATTAACTCGTTGCTTTTCTTGGTGGCAGCATACAGAGACACGGGGTGGTCAACGTTGTCATGAACCGAGAAAGGGTACGAGGTATTGGCTCCGTAGACCGAACTGGACGAGGCATAGACCAGATGTCGCACGCTCTCGCTGTGCCTGCACCCCTCGAGGATGTTGAGAAAACCGACGATGTTGGAATCGATGTAGGCCCGCGGGTTTTCAATCGAGTAACGCACTCCGGCCTGGGCAGCCAGATTGACAACGACGCCAAAGGCAGTGTCGTCGAACAGATGCTCCATCCCCTCCCGGTCGGCCAGATCGAGTCTATTGAAGGCAAATCGCTCGTATTCTTCGAGAATCTCGAGCCTGGCGCGTTTGAGCGAGGGATCGTAATAGTCGTTGAGGTTGTCGATGCCCACAACGTCCCATCCCATCTCCAGCAAACGCCGTGAGAGGTGAAAACCGATGAATCCGGCGGCCCCCGTCACCAAGGCCGACCTGTTGATAGCTTCTGACGAGTTCATGGATTCTCCCTTCGCCGACCCACCATAACCCAACCCTGCGGAGCCGGAACCAAAAAGGCTCCGGCTCCGCAGGGTTGGGTTATGATCTCAAAGTAAGGGGGAGCCGTGATGCACTGGACTTACAGTTGTCCGAGATGTCGTGGAACGCTCAATCCGGAAGAAACCGTAATTCTGATCGCCGAACATGCCGGAAAAAGAGTGTTGATAGGTCTTCACCCCGAGCCCGGGGTCTACGAGATTCACCCTCCACCGGAAATCGACATCAAACCCGGGTCACGATGGCTGCTGATGTGCCCGCTCTGCAACGCCGACCTGCGAAGTGATCTCTCGGAAGACCTCGCCCACTTGGATATGGCCAGCGGAGGCGACCCCCATCGGGTCTACTTCTCTCGAATCGCCGGAGAGCAGGCAACCTTCGTCGTCTCAGCCGAAGGATTACTGCACGACCACGGGATTCACACCGATCAGTACGTCGAGGATCTGTTGCACCAGAGCTTCCGATAGCATCCGCTTCACCAAGTGTAGGTGTTTGGCCTCTTTTTTTGTGCCTTTTTGTGGCTATTTTCTTATGGCCTCTTCGCGGCCGGCCCGGTCCAGCCCCGCCCGGTCAAAAGGTCTTCGAGAACCCGTTCATGGCCGCCATTTTGCGCGCCACCCGCAGGGCCATTTCCAGACTCTGCTCGTAATTCAACCGGGGATCGACGAGGCTTTCGTAGGACCGGCACAAATCGTTTTCGGACAATCCCCTGGCCCCACCGATACACTCCGTGACGTTGTCTCCCGAAAGCTCGAAGTGAACCCCGCCGAGATAGGAGCCGCTGTCACGATGAATATCAAAACTCTGTTCCAACTCGGCCAGAATGTTGTCGAATCGGCGTGTCTTCAGGCCCTCGGCCGTCGTTTCGGTGTTTCCATGCATTGGATCGCAACACCAGAGCACTGGGTGATCGGCAGTGCGAACACAATCCACAAGGCCGGGGAGAATGTCCGCCACTTTCTCATGACCAAGACGGTGTATCAGAGTCAATCTTCCAGGCTCTTTGTCGGGATCCAGCACTTTCAAGAGATCCCGCAACCATTCCGGAGTCATCTCCGGACCGATCTTGATACCTACTGGATTGACAATGCCCCGAAAATACTCGACGTGCGCCCCACCCGGATCAGAGGTCCGCACGCCGATCCACGGGAAGTGGGTCGCCAGGTTGAACCACCCGTCCTTGTGGGGAACCTTCCGAGTCTGCGCCTGCTCATACCCCAGATGCAGACCTTCATGTGATGTGAAAAAGTCCACTCTGGAGATCTGTCCGGCTTGAATCCCAGCCAGGGTTTCCATAAATCGCAGAGAATCAGAGATCGTCTCGACCATGCCATTGTATTCCCGCGCCCGAGGAGAATGAGCAACAAAGTCCAGATCCCAGTACTCGGGATGGTGAAGGTCGGCAAAACCACCTTCCACCAATGCCCTGATGAAATTGAGCGTCAGGGCCGAGTGGTGATACCCGTTGACCAACCGCTCCGGGTCCGGCTTTCTCGCCTCCGGCGTAAACTCCGGCGCGTTGACCAGATCTCCACGATATGTCGGCAGGGTCACGCCGTCCTTGGTTTCCGTGTCTGATGTCCTTGGTTTAGCGTACTGGCCGGCAAACCGGCCGACTCGGATGATCTGGCGCTTGATCCCGAAGGTCAGGACCAGGGACATTTGAAGAAGGATTTTGAGCTTGTTGGTGATAACGTCCGACCGGCATTGGGCGAATCTCTCTGCGCACGCCCCTCCCTGCAGAAGAAAGCGGCGGCCTTCCGCGGCCTCACCCAGTTGCTGTTTGAGTCGTTCG
>JAOZPW010000051.1:12707-16452 GCA_029932545.1 Thermoanaerobaculales bacterium
GGTCACCAATGGAGGAAAGGCCGCCAGACGCCCCAACGCCGCCTCAAGGTCCTTCGGATCCGCATAGGTCGGCTGCTGAGCGCTCGGCATCTGCTGCCATGAATCGGGAGTCCACGTCTTCATAGACCGCGCAGTCTAACGGAAATTGGAGAAACTGGAAACTTGACCCAATCAAACAACCACGGCAGGCTTGACCTGTGCTGATCAAGATCTGCGGTATCTGTAATCCCCGAGACGCCGAAACAGCCGTCGCTGCCGGCGCCGATCTTCTTGGTTTCATCTTCGTTGAAGGTACGCCTCGGGTATTGAACTCCTCACAATGCGGCTGGATCCGGAACCTGAAAGGCGCTGCAACCGTCGGTGTCTTTCGGGATTCCACCCTGGATCGAATTCTCGAGATTCGGGCCAAACTGGATCTCGACTGGATCCAGTTCCACGGATCTGAACCCGATGCCTGGCTGGACACTCTGGGGCCGCGGGTGATTCGGCGGGTTCCGGTCCCGGCCAACGGCATTGACCGGCTCCGGGTCGAGGCTCTCAGTCTTCGCAAAGTTCTGCCCCTGATCGATCCCGGCGCCGGCGACGGCGCCACCTGCGATTGGCGGGTCTTGGCCCAACAACTCGAGGGATTGAACTACGGCCTCGCCGGCGGCTTGACGCCACAAAACGTTGCCGATGCTGTCAGCATCGTTCGGCCCGCACTGGTAGACGTCTCCTCGGGAGTCGAACGAGTACCTGGGATCAAGGACCACACCAAGATCCAGGAATTTATTCGGGCCGCCCGGTCTGCCGCCACAGCCTGACGTAACGGCGACCCTCCCTCTTCGACCTCTTCGTCCCTTGGCTTCCATTGAGCTCTTTGACCCAACCCGGGCGGACACAGGGGTCCGCCCGTACGGAGAATGAACCCCTTCGACGTTTGACCCTCATCTCGGCTATCCTCCCTCAATGCGCGTAGGTCTGGCCGTTTCTTCGAACAAATTCACCGGTGCCGCGGCGGTGGCCGAACACTGGTGCCGAGCGCTCCACTCCGCGGGACATGAAGCAAGGTTGCTGTTTGTCGCCGGAGCTAATCTCGAGCGCAGGCTCATCAATGTACCTTGGGCCATTCCGGACCTGGTCAAGGAACGCCGGCCAGGCGACATTCGGTCCAACATCAGAGTCCTTCGCAGATTGGCCGAGGGGTCTGATGTCGTCATGACCTTCCTACCCCACGATCACTTCGAAGCCGTCATCGCAGGGGTTCACCGGTACGCTCCGCTCATTCGAGCCTTTCGAAATCCCCGCCATCTTCGCAAGGATCCCTTGCATCGATGGGTGGCTCACCAGTGTTCCGGCGCTCTGGCACCGTTTGAAAGTTTCTTGGCACGCACCAAACAATTGATCGGAGGAGGCCCGACAGACTCGTTTCCGGTACCAGTTGAAGACCGATTCTGCCCCGGTCCTGACCCTCGAGAGGCCAGACAGTTATTGGCGATGGATCGAGTGACTCCGGTCATCGGCATGGTCGGAAAACTGGCCCAGGGGCGCGGCTTCAAAATGCTCCTGGATGCAGCCGCTCGGACCCGCAACCACTGCCGGATCCTGGCAGTCGGCCATGGGGAATTTCAACCGTCATTGGAGCGACACTCCCAGGATCTCGGGATCTCCGACGACGTCACATGGGCCGGCAAACGCGAGGAAGATCTCCCTCTGTTGCTCGGCGCCATGGATGCCGTCGTATTTGCAGCGGCTGGATCCGACTGGGGCCATCGCGCAATCTCAGAGGCTCAAGGCTGTGGACGACCTGTGATCACCATGCCCGTTGCCGGCGTCGAAGACCTGGTGCGCCACGAACGCAATGGGTTGATCGCAGAACACCCACAGGGCATTGCCGGCGCCTTTGACCGGCTGATCGACGAACCCGATTTCGCCCGAACACTGGGGCGCGGAGCTTCCGAGGCAACGGCCGACCGGAGGTTCGAAGCGATCGGCCGAAGATTGGCAACTTTCCTGGAAGAGTTCTCCTCAGTTGATCGTTCTCCAGGGTGGAGGAACTGATGACGAAGCACTCGACTTGGATCATGACAATCCTGCTGCTCTGCGCCGCCGCCTCGGCAGCTGTGGCGCCCATTGAGGTCAGGGTGATCGTCGAAGATCGCGCGATGCTCGAAGCTCTTTCCTCAGAGGTCTCGATCACCGATTTTGTCAACGGCATCGCGACCGTGGTCTGCTCGCCGGACCAGCTCATTCAGCTCCGCGAGCAGGGCCTTGAGGTGTCAATCGTCGAAAGGTCCAAAACCACAGGCATTACAATGTGTGCATCCGGCTGGGAAGACCTCGGCACCCCACTGTGGGACTGCTACCCAACCTACCCCCAGTACGAGGCCATGATGCACCGGCTGGCCGATTCATTCCCCGCCCTCTGCCGACTCCACGACCTCGGCCCAACCGCCAATCTCACCAAAGACCATCGGCTGCTGGCCCTTGAGATTTCGCGCAACCCCGATATCGACGAAGCGGAGCCCGAGGTATTTCTGACCTCGACCATGCACGGAGACGAAACTGCGGGCTACGTCACGATGCTGAGATTGGCCTTCGAGCTGATGGACCAATACGGTTCCGATGCTCTCGTCACCAACCTCATCGACCAGACCGAAATCTGGATCAATCCCCTCGCCAATCCCGACGGGACCTATTTCGGCGGAGATACCACTGTCAGATCGGCCATTCGCAATTTAACAAACGATGCCGGCCGCAATTCCTGGATCAACCCGAACAGGAACTTCCCCGACCCCAGACTCGGAGATCACCCCCACGGAAACCCGTGGTGGCCTGAAACGGTCGCGATGATGGACCTCGCAGAATCTCGACATTTTATCCTGTCGGTCAATATCCATGGGGGTGCCGAACTGATCAACTACCCGTGGGATACGTGGTGTGATCGACACCCTGACGATCAGTGGTTCTTTGACCTCTCCCTCGCTTGGGCGACGGCGGCCCAGGAGGACGGGCCACCCGGCTACCTCGACGACTGCCGCCAGCCTGGATGTTTCGGAGGGACCTGCACCCCAGGCGTGACCAACGGCGCCGACTGGTACCCGATTGCCGGCGGACGTCAGGATTTCATGACCTATTTCCATGGCGGCAGAGAAGTGACCGTCGAAATCTCGTCGACCAAACTCTTGCCGTCCGAACAGCTTCAGACCATCTGGACGGCAAACCGGAGGGCAATCCTGAACTTCATCGGCACTGCCCACCACGGCATTCACGGTACCGTAATCGATGCCGACACCGGCCGCCCATTGGCCGCCAGAATCGAGGTCATCGGCATGGACACGACCGAGGCCCGATCCAGTATCGAATCTGACCCTGCCGCCGGAAACTTTCACCGTCTCCTCAACCCAGGACTCTACGACCTGCGCGTATCTGCAATGGGGAGAAAAACCCAGAGAGTCATAGGCGTCGAAGTCCCTGAGAACGGCCGCTCACCGACTCTGGAGATCCTGCTCGAACGCACCGAGGCCGTCGAGTTCCCAGACTCCCTCGTATACGAGCAATGACTCATGAGACCCGGCGAAACCGGACCCCAAGCTTTGTTTTTGCGTCTTTCTTTTTGTGCCTTTTTGTGCCTTTTTGTGGCTATTTTCCCCTCTTTGCGGCTTTGCGTCTTTGCGCCTTTGCGTTGAGTCCCTTGCGCCCTGCTCCTGAGCTTCTTGTACCCTTTACCCTGATTCCCGCTTTGCCTCTCGAAGCGGCTGGAGGT